>JAQGNK010000324.1 GCA_028291905.1 Polaromonas sp. | reverse complement strand
GCACCGTGTTGGCCGATTCGCGCATTTCCTCGGCACGGCGCTGGCCGTGCTGCACCACGCGGCTGAAGAAGTAGGCGCCCTGCTCGCTCCAGTCGATGCTGGGAAAGGTTTCCTGCAGCGTCGGCAGCACCTGGTCCTCGACGCCGTAGGCGCGGGCGGTGGCGTAGCTCTCGACCACCAGCGCCTCCAGCCCCTTGATCATGATGCTGCGGCACATCTTGATAGCGCTGGCCACGCCGAGCCGCTCGCTCACCGCCGTGGCGTTCATGCCCCAGCCGGTCAGCAGGGCCGCCAGTTCGGCAGCCTTCGCCCCACCCAGCAGCATCGGCACCTTGATGCCGTAGGGCGGCACCGAGGTCATCACGCCGGCCTCGACATAATGCGCGCCGGCCGCGTCGATCAGCGCCGCGCACTGCTGCTTGGTGCCGGGCGAGGCGGAATTGAGGTCGAGGAAAATCGTGCCGGGCTGGATAAAGCGGGCGGCCTCCTCCGCCACCGCCAGCGTGTTGGAGGCGGTGACGGCCGAGATGACCAGGCTGCTGGCTTCGCACAGCGCGCGCGCCGAGGGCTGCGCCGTCACGCCGGCTTGAGCCGCATGATCCAGCTCAACTGCCTGCGTGAGGGGATTGATCAGTTTCAAGTCCCAGGCCGACATGGCGCCGGCGCCGGGCTTGCCCTTCAGGCCGGCGCTGAAGATCTTGCCGACTTCGCCGTAGCCGATGAGGCCGATATTTAGAGGTGTGTTGGATGTGCTCATGAATCAAAACCTGTCAAGAATTATGCCTACTGGCGGGGAATGCTGGCCCGGACGATCACCTCGTTCCAGCGCTTGATGTCATTGTTCAGCAAGGCGGCCGCCTGCTCCGGCGTGCCCGGCTGCGGGTCGAGGTTGAGGGTTTCGAGCTGTTTTTTAACCGCCGGATCGCCCAGCGCCGCCACGATTTCCTTGTTCAGGCGGGCCACGATGGGCGCCGGCGTGCCAGCCGGCACGGCCAGCCCGTTCCAGGACGCCGCCACGAAACCCGAGACGCCGGCTTCCTTTGCCGTCGGCACGTCGGGCAGCACCCGCGAGCGCTTGTCGCCGGTGACGGCCAGCGGCTGCAGCGCGCCGGCCTTGATCTGCGCCAGCAGCGGGCTCAGGATGTCCAGCCCGATGTTGATCTGCTTGCCGCGCAGCGCATTGATGACCGCCGGCGTGCCGTTGAAAGGCACGATCTGGGCATCGAGCCCGGCTGTTGACTTGAAGAGCTCGGCCGCCAAATGCTGGGTGGTGCCGATGTTGGGCGTGCCGATGTTGAGCTTGCCCGGATTGGCCTTGGCCCAGGCCACCACGTCGGCCAGCCCCTTGAAGCGCCCGCCGGGCGCCGTCACCAGCACCAGGTCAAACGAAGCCAGCGGCGCCACCGGAATGAAATCCTTGGCCGTGTCGAACGGCAGCGCCTTGAACAGCGACGCGCTCACGGCCGTGCCGCTGGAGATCAGCAGCAGCGTGTGGCCGTCCGGCGCGGATTTGGCGACCATCTCGCCTGCCACCACGCCGCCGGCGCCGGGCTTGTTGTCAATGATGACCGGCCGGCCGAGCGCTTGGCTGATCTTCTGCCCGACGGCGCGGGCGGTCAGGTCGGCGGCGCCGCCCGGCGCATTGGGCACGACGATATGGATCGGTTTGGAGGGGTATGCCGGCTGGGCGCCTGCAGCCAGCGGCAGGGCCAGAGCCGCGCCCAGGACCAGGCTGTGCCAGGCAAGATGACGTCGTGACAGCATGGAAATTCCTTTGTGAAGCGGCGCGCGGCAGCAAAACCATGCCACAACCGCTGTGAAAGCCCTTGATTGTGCGCAGTTTGCCTGCTTTCTACAGGCCTTGCCAGGTCTAGCTGCCAGATGAAAATTGCATAACCGCAACGGCGCTTGCCGCGATCCGGGATGAAAATCCAATGCATCAGCTTCATCCGGCTTTATGGCCGGTAAACTTGCCGCCATGAAGGTCAAACAAGAGCTGTCGTTCCTGCTGGGCGCGACCGATATGGCGCGGCGCATGCGCCACCATGACTGGTCCGCGTCCACCCTGGGCCAGCCCCGGCAATGGCCCCAGTCGCTTCGCTCGGTGGTCAACTTGCTGCTGGGTTCGGCGTTCCCGATGTTCGTGGCCTGGGGGCCGGAGCTGGCCTTGCTTTACAACGATGGTTATGCAGAACTGCTGGCGGAAAAACATCCGTCAGCGCTGGGAATGCCGTTTTTTGACGTGTGGCATGAAGCGCATGCCGAGCTTGAGCCGCTGGTGCAGCGCGCGCTGGGAGGTGAATCGTTTTATATGGAAAACCTGTTCCTGCGCCTTCGCCGCCACGGCGACGACCATCAAGATGACGCATGGTTCACCTTTTCCTACTCCCCGGTGCTCGATGATGCCGGCATGACGGCGGGCTTTTATTGCGCCTGCATCGAAACCACCGCCATGGTGCTGGCCGAGCGCGAGCAGCGCAACCAGCAGCAGCGGCTGCAGACGCTGTTCATGCAGACCCCTGGCTTCACGGCGGTGCTGCGCGGCCCCGAGCATGTGTTCGAGATTGCCAACCAGGCCTACCTGCAGCTGACCGGATTTCGCGATGTGCTGGGAAAGTCCATCGCCGAGGCCTTGCCGGAGGTCATCGGGCAAGGCTTCGTCAAGCTGCTCGACGATGTCCGGAAAACCCGCATGCCTTATGTGGGGCGCTCGATGCGCGTCATGCTCGAGCGCGTGCGCGGTGAACCCTTCAGTGAAGCCTATCTCAATTTCGTCTTTCAGCCGATCATCGATGTGGCTGGCGAGGTCGAGGGCATTTTCGTGCAGGGTTATGACGTGACCCAGGAGCACAATGCGCAGCAGGCGCTGCTGGCGTTTTCCAACAGCATCCCGGCCATCGCCTGGGTCGCCAGCGCCGACGGCGCGATAGAGCGCTTCAATTCGCAATGGACGCGCTACACCGGGCAAAACGAAGCCGATGCGCTCAACGCCGGCTGGCTCAGGGTGATTCATCCCGATGATGCCGGCCTGGCCTGGCAGGCAGCCGCCAGCCTCGACGCCGAATGGCAGGGCGAATACCGCCTGCGCCGGCACGACGGGGTTTACCACTGGTTCATCACACGGGCGGTGCCCCAGCTCGATGCCAAGGGCCAGGTGCTGAGCTGGTTTGGCACCACCACCGACATTGAATACACCCGCCGGGCCGCCGATGAACTGCGCAATGCAGACCGGCAGAAGGACGAGTTCCTGGCCACGCTGGCGCATGAATTGCGAAATCCGCTGGCGCCCATCCGCAGCGCCACCCGGCTGCTGAGCTCAGCCGGCTCCGATGAAGCCGTGCGCCTGCGCGCCACCCGCGTCATCGAGCGCCAGGCGACCCACATGGCGCACCTTCTCGATGACCTGATCGACATTGCGCGCATCACCCAGCGCCGCCTGGTGCTGAAGAAAGCCATGGTGCCTGTCGCGTCGGTGGTCGATAGCGCGCTTGAAGCCGCGCGTCCCGGCCTGGATGCCAAAGGGCACGCCCTGACGCTGAGCCTTTCCGAAGAGGCCGGCTGGGTGGAAGCGGACCCGATACGGCTGGCGCAGGTGCTGTCCAACCTGCTGAACAACGCGGCCAAATACACCGATGTCGGTGGGAGCATCCACCTGGAGGCCGGGGTTGACGACGGTTGGCTTGTTTTTGCGGTCACCGACACCGGCATAGGACTGGAATCAACCGCGCTTGAGAAGGTGTTTCTCATGTTTTCCCAGGAGCAGTCGGCGCTAGACAGATCGGAAGGCGGCCTGGGCATAGGCCTGGCGCTTTCCAAGGGCCTGGTTGAACTGCATGGCGGCAGCATTTTCGCCACCAGCGAAGGGCTTGGCCACGGCAGCCGGTTCGAGGTTCGGCTCCCGCATGGCCTCAAAGCAAACGACAGAACTACCGATGCAGGACCGACGATGAGTGAATCAGTCATCAAACCTCCCAGAGCCATCACGGTGCTTCTGGCTGACGACAACCGGGATGCGGCTGAAACACTGGCCGAGTTGCTGCGGCTTGACGGGCATGTGGTTCTTACCGCCTACGATGGCCTGCAGGCGCTTGAGATGGCGATGCAGCTCCAGCCCGAAGTGATCGTGCTCGACATAGGAATGCCCAGCCTGAACGGCTATGAGGTGGCGCAGCGCATACGCGCGCAGCCCTGGGGCAGCCAGCCGCTGATGGTGGCCGCCACCGGCTGGGGCCAGGACGACGACCGCAAAAAAGCGCTCCATCATGGCTTCGACCTGCACCTGACCAAGCCTTTTGATCCGCAGGAACTGATGGATCTGATTGCCGCCCGCGCCACGGCCCTGGCCGGCCGCTAGGCCAGCATTGAACTCAACACCGGCGCTCAAATCATTCAGCGGCTTTTGCTACTGAATTCGTAGCTGCTTGCACACGCGCTTCATGCACTAGAGGATTTTTTGATGCATGAAAGATGCTAACTAGCCCAAATGAGTGCGCGCCAGGCGCACGCAAAAACAAAACCCCCGGCGCTGCACCAGCGCCGGGGGTTTTGCAATAAAACATCAGATCGCCTGGGTCGCCCATGGTTAACCATAGGCGAATTGAGCAGGCGGATCAGTTCAGGGCGGTTTTCTTGCCGTCTTTATAGACGTACAGGGTGATGGCCGGGTTCTTCAGCTCGCCATTGGGCTCGAAGGCGATGGTGGTCGTGACGCCCTTGTAGCTGGCCTTGAGCAACTCGGGGGTATAGACCTTTGGATCGGTCGAATTCGCGCGCTTCATGGCATCGACCAGCAGGAAGGTTGCGTCGTACGTGTACGGGCTGTACACCTGGAACTGGTTCGGGTACTTGGCGTCGTAACGCTTTTTCCAGGCTTCGCCGCCAGGCATCTTGGCCAGCGAAGCGCCGCCTTCCGCGCACACCACGTTGCCGATGGTCTTGGCGCCGGCGGCGAGCTTGGCCAGTTCCGCGGTGCAAATGCCGTCACCGCCAAAGAACTTGACGTTGCTCATGCCGAGCTGCTCCATCTGGCGTAGCATCGGGCCGCCCTGGGGGTCCATGCCGCCGAAGAAAATCGCGTCGGGGTTCTTGGACTTGACGGCTGTCAGGATCGCCATGAAGTCGGTTGCCTTGTCGGTGGTGAACTGCTCATCGACCACGGTCATGCCCTTGGCGGCCGCAGTCTTCTTGAACACTTCGGCAACGCCCTGGCCATAGGCGGTACGGTCGTCAATGATGGCGACTTTCTTGAGCTTCAGTGAATCGGCGGCATAAAAAGCCAGGCCGGCGCCCAGCGCGTTGTCATTGGCGATGATGCGGTGGGTGGTCTTGTAGCCCGGCTTGGTCAGGCTGGGGTTGGTGGCAGCGCCGGTGACCATCGGAATGCCGCAGTCGTTATAGACCTTGGAAGCCGGAATCGTGGTGCCGGAATTCAGGTGGCCCACCACGCCCGATACTTTGGAGTCGCACAGTTTTTGTGCAACTGCCGTGCCCTGTTTTGGATCAGCGGCATCATCTTCAGCAACCAGTTCGAACTTGACCTTCTTGCCACCGATCACGATGTTTTGGGTGTTCAGCTCTTCAATGGCCATGCGGGCGCCATTCTCGTTGTCCTTGCCGTAGTGCGCCTGCGAACCGGACATTGGTGCCACATGGCCAATCTTGACCACAGCATCCTGCGCCGAAGCCAGGCCAGCGACCATCGCCAGGGCTGCCACTACTGTCAGTTTCAAATTCATCTGCATAAAAATACACTCCGGTTAGGAAATTACCTGTGAAGGTTGAGAACAAACTTTTTTAACTCAACGCGGCTGAAGATAACGCAATTTTCAGGCCCGCACTATTAGCAACGTCCCTAGGGAGACGCTGGATTAGCGGGTTTGTACCCAGGCGTAATTATTTAATGGAATAAAAAGCCCGCCGGCTCACCCAGACCCTGCCGCGCCCGCCTGGTCATGGCGTTTCAGGTCGTAACCGCGTGCCTTGTAATGTGTCCAGCGCTTGCGGCCGGGACCAGCATCTTCTGGCGCCATCGACACCACTTCGATCAGGCGCTTGAAGCCTTCGAACCCGGCGGGTACGCCCTGCCCCAGATTCACCAGCACATCACGATGCGGGTAGTCAACCAGCGAGCCGGTCAGCACCAGCGGCGTGGCTGCGAGGGTGCAGGCCGAGGCCGCTGGCGTGCAGTGGGGCACGAACTCCACCGCTGAAAAACGCCAGAGCAGCGCGTCGAGTTCGGCCAGCACCGGCGCCTCGGCGATCACCGCGACCCGGGCGCCGCTCAGGCAGGCCTTGCGCAGCAGGCGGCAGCTGTAGGCCAGCTTGTCCGGCACGTTGAAATGAAAATCAATTTCCGTCATGCCCTGGCTTTGGCGCCAGGCGCGCTTTTCTTGCCGACCCTGGCCTTGGCCGTTGCTTTTTCCGGCACGGCTTGCGAAACCTGGCCGAGCAGGTAATCCAGCAGCAGCGGCACCGGGCGGCCGGTCGCGCCCTTGGCGGTGCCGCCTTTCCAGGCCGTGCCGGCAATGTCCAGGTGCGCCCAGGCGAAGTCGGCGGCAAAGCGCTGCAGGAACTTGGCGGCGGTGACGGCGCCGCCGGCGCGGCCGGCCACGTTGGCGACATCGGCGAAGTTGGTTTTCAGGCCTTCCGAATACTCGTCGTCCAGCGGCATTCTCCAGCACGGATCGAGCGACGCCTCGCCTGCGGCCGACAAGGCCTGCGCCAGCGCCTCGTTGTTTGAAAACAGCCCGCTGCGCACACCGCCCAGCGCCACCACGCAGGCGCCTGTCAGCGTGGCGATGTCAATCACGGCGCGCGGCTTGAAGCGTGCCGCATAGGTCAGCACATCGCACAGCACCAGGCGGCCTTCAGCGTCGGTGTTGAGGATTTCGATGGTCTGCCCGCTCATGCTGGTCACCACGTCGCCGGGCTTGACGGCGTTGTCGCCGGGCATGTTCTCGCAGGCCGGAATCAAGCCGACGACATTAAGCGCCGGCTGCAGTTCGGCCAGCGCCCTGAACACGCCCAGCACGCTGGCCGCGCCGCACATGTCGAACTTCATCTCGTCCATCTCGGCCGCCGGCTTGATGGAAATGCCGCCGGTGTCAAAAGTGATGCCCTTGCCGACCAGCACCACCGGCGCCTCGCCCTTGGCGCCGCCTTCATAGCGCAGCACGATCAGGCGCAAGGGCTCGGCCGCGCCCTGGGCAACCGCCAGGAAGGCGCCCATGCCCAGCTTTTCAACTTCCTTGGGGCCAAGCACCTCGACCTTGATGCGAGGCAGTTTTGCCAGGTCCTTGGCAGCGCCCGCCAGCAAGGTAGGCGTGGCATGGTTGGCGGGCCGGTTGGCCCATTCCTTGGCAAATTCCATGCCCCTGGCCAGGCCGACAGCCTTGTCGAAGTTACTTTGGGCAGGCGCCACGCTGTCCATGGCGATGCACACGCGCTGCAGCTTTGCAGGCGCCGGCTTGGACTTGGTGGTGGTGTAGGCGTAAGTTGCCTCGCTGCAGGCGACCACGGCGGCGCGCACGGCCTCGGGCGACGGGCTGGTCAGCGCACCGAGGAAAAGCACGGCCTGCTGCGCGTTGCTGGCCTTGAGTGCGCCCATGGCGGCATTGACGGCGGTGCGGATGCTCTTGGGGCTGGCATCGCCCGCCCCCACCAGCACGAGGCGGGTGGCGGCAATGCCCGCCACCCGGTAGGCGTTCAGCAGCTTGCCCGGCTTGGCCTCCAGGTCGCCCGACTTGAGGGCCGATTCGGCCAGGGCTGACAGCGCATCGCCGCCGGGCGCCATGCTGTCTGGCACAAGCACAATCAGGGCGTCGGTTTTTTCAGTGCAAACAAGGGCGCGGGTCAGAGTTTTAAGTTCAAAGTCCATAATTCACCGGGTAGAAAAACCAACTTACACAAATAAAGCCAAGCCAAGTCAGCTATTCAGTCAATGTTATTCCAATCTTCAATCCGCAAGGAACTGGCACGAACTTTCGGGGCGACGCTGGTGGTGCTCATCACCGTCATCATGACCATCGTGCTGATCCGCACCCTGGGCCAGGCTTCGCGCGGCGCGATCAGCCCGCAGGACGTGATGCTGTTCATGGCTTATTCCGGCCTGGGCCGCCTGCCGACCATCCTCACGATTTCCCTTTTCATTGCGATGGTCAGCACCCTGTCGCGCATGTACCGCGACAGTGAAATGGTGGTCTGGTTCACCAGCGGCCAAGGCCTGGCGGGGTTTTTGCGGCCGATGTTCCAGTTTGCCTGGCCGGTGCTGCTTCTGATCACGCTCATGGCGGTGTTCGTCTGGCCATGGGCCAACCAGCAGACCAAGAACATGCAAAGCCGCTACCAGCAGCGCGGCGACCTGGACCGGATTGCGCCCGGCCAGTTCCAGGAATCCTCCAGCGGCAACCGGGTGTTCTTCATTGACCGCGACCTGGCCGGCGAGCAGGCCAGCACGAATGTTTTCATTGCCGCCAATGAAAAGGGCAAAAGCTCGGTCACCACGGCACGCGCGGGCCGGATCGAGCAACGGGGCGAGAACCAGTTCCTGATGCTGTCCAACGGGCAGCGGATTGAAAGCGAGACTGGAAAATCAGCGCTCAAGATCAGCGATTTTGAAGAGTACGGCGTCAAGACCAGCCAGTCGGACGTGCTGGGCACAGCCCCATCGGAAGCCAAGCTGCTGTCCACCCGCGCCCTCGTCAAGGACCCGACGCGCAGCAACCTGGGCGAACTGGCATGGCGGCTGGGCCTGGCCTTGTCCGCCATCAACTTCGTCGTGCTGGCGGTGGCGCTGGCCAGCGTAAACCCACGGGGCGGACGCAGCGGCAACATGATTTTTGTCATGCTCGCCTTCGTCGTTTACAACAACCTGGTCAATCTGGGCCAAAACTGGATTTTTGTCGGGCTCATCGGCTTTGGCCCGCTGCTGCTGGCGCTGCATGGCGGCATCTTGCTGCTCGGGCTGGCATGGCTGGCCAAGCGGCATGGCAACTGGCGCTTCAAGCGCAAGCATGCGCCCCGGCTGGCACCGCTTGCCGTGCGCGGGAGTGCCCCATGAACACCATCCGGCGCCTGATCTACGGGGAAATGCTGGCCTCGATTGCCCTGGTCGCGCTGGGTTTCCTGGCGCTCTTTTTCTTTTTCGACCTGGTCGATGAGCTGCAGTACCTGGGCAAGACCAACGGCATCGAGGGCAGCATCTACCTGATCCGGCATGCGCTGCTGTACGTCACCCTCCTGATTCCCAACCATCTGTATGAACTGCTGCCGATCTCGGTGCTGATCGGCAGCATCTTCGTCATGTCGCGCCTGGCACAAAGTTCGGAATACACGATTCTGCGCACCAGCGGCTTGGGGCCCTGGCGCGCGCTCAAGCTGCTGCTGTGGCTGGGCGGGTTTTTCGTGGCGCTCAGCTTTGTGGTGGGCGACTACATCGCGCCCGTCAGCGAGCGCGCGGCGCAACTGCTCAAGGCGCGCTACCAGGGACGGATCACGGTCGGCCAGACCGGCGCCTGGCTCAAGGAGAAGCAGGCGCAGAACAACTTCGTCGTGAATGTCAAGGAGCTGTCGCCCGACAACGAAATGCGCGGCGTCCAGGTTTACGAGTTCAACAGCCGGGGGCTGATCGTCTCGACCACCAACGCCCCGGCCGCTGCGTTTTCAACCGGCGCCAGCTGGCTGCTGCGCAATGCCACCCGGGTCGAGTTCGATGTTCCTGCCGGCGCCACCGGCACTGGCGCCAATGGTGCCAACATTGCCCGGCAGCAGGCCAAAGTGACGCGAGCCACCCTGGAGAGCTTTCGCTGGTCCACCGCCATCAGCGCGGAGATGGTGTCGGTGGCGCTGCTCAAGCCCGAGCGCATGGCGACCCTCGACCTGTTCAACTACATCCGCCACCTGGAAGACAACGGCCAGAATGCCCAGCGCTATGAAATCGAGTTCTGGAAAAAAGTGTTTTACCCGCTCAGCTGCCTGGTCATGGTGATGCTAGCGCTGCCGTTTGCGTATTTGCACTTTCGCTCCAGCGGCATCACGAGCTATGTGTTTGCCGGCGTCATGATCGGCATCAGCTTTTTCCTGCTCAACAATGTGTTCGGCTACATCGGCAACCTGCGCAACTGGCAGCCGTGGCTGGCGGCGGCCACGCCGGGGCTGATCTACATGGCGATTTCCATGGGCGCGTTCGGCTGGCTGGTGCTCAGGCGCTGACGCCGCAGGCCCGGGAACCCACAACTCGAAAGCTGAATTCATGAACACCCCACCCCTGGCGCCACGCGGCATTGTCCTGTTTGCCCACGGCTCGCGCGACCCGCTGTGGCGCCTGCCGATTGAAGCCGTCGCCGCGCAGGTCAGCGCACGCGAGCCCGCTACCCTGGTGCGCTGCGCCTACCTGGAAATCTGCACGCCTTCGCTGCCCGAGGCCGCTGCTGACCTGATAGCCGCCGGCGCTTTGCAGATCAGGGTGTTTCCGCTTTTTCTGGGCGTGGGCAAGCATGCGCGAGAAGACCTGCCGCTGTTGATCGAGGACATCAAGGCAGCCCATCCCGAGGTGGCCATTGCGCTGCTGCCCGCCGCAGGCGAGCATGAACGCATGACGGCGCTGATGGCCGATATTGCCCTTGCATGAGCGCAGTCCAGGGCAGCGCTTGCCGTTCCCCAAAGTAGCCGCGGCAGCAGGTTCGGTCCATCCAAGCCACTATAAAAACTAAACCATCAGTCTGAACTCCCCATGAACCTGCATCAATTCCGTTTTGTCCAAGAAGCCGTGCGCCGCAACCTGAACCTGACCGAGACCGCCAAGGCCCTGCACACCTCGCAGCCCGGCGTGTCCAAGGCCATCATCGAGCTGGAAGAAGAGCTGGGGGTCGAGATTTTTGCCCGCCATGGCAAGCGGCTCAAGCGGGTGACCGAGCCGGGCCAGCATGTGCTCAAAAGCATCGAGCTGATCATGCGGGAAGTGGGCAACCTGCGGCGCATCGGCGAGCAGTTCTCGGCCCAGGACAGCGGCACGCTGTCGATTGCCACCACCCACACCCAGGCCAGGTATGTGCTGCCGTTGCCGGTCGCCCGCCTGCGCGAAGCCTTCCCGAAGGTCAATGTCAGCCTGCACCAGGGCTCGCCCGACCAGGTGGCGCGCATGGTTCTCGACGAAGTCGCCGAGATCGGCATCGCCACCGAATCCCTGAGCCAGTACGACGACCTGGTGACCCTGCCCTGCTATGAATGGCAGCACATGCTGGTCATGCCGCTCGGCCATCCGCTGGCCACCCGGGAGAGCATCACGCTGGAAGACCTGGCGCTGGAGCCGCTGATCACCTACCACCCGTCGTTTACCGGCCGCACCAAGATCGACCAGGCGTTTGCCGCTAAGCACCTGAGCCCGCGCATCGCCCTGGAAGCGATTGACTCGGACGTCATCAAGACCTATGTGCGCCTGGGGCTGGGCGTGGGCATCGTGGCCGAGATGGCGCTCAAGGACGACGGCACCAACACCGACCTGATGGCGATCCCGGCAGGCCCGCTGTTTGGCGTCAACGTGGCCCGAGTGGCCTTCAAGCGCAGCGCCTACCTGCGCAATTTCGTCTATAAATTCGCCGAGCTGCTCAGCGACAAGCTCAGCCGCGACCTGATCATCAAGGCCATGGCAGGCCGCCTCCACGACTACGAAGAATGAACATGCTCAACTCCAATAAAACTTCCGGCAAAGCTTCCGAAAAAACGCCCGCCACGCAGACCGGCCACGCCGTTCTAACGCCTCTGCTCAAGAGCCGGCTGCCCCAGGTGGGCACCACGATTTTCACCGTCATGTCCACGCTGGCTGCCGAAAAAGGCGCGGTGAACCTGGGCCAGGGCTTTCCCGACTTCGACTGCGACCCGCACTTGGTCAATGAGGTGACCGGCGCCATGCAGCGCGGCCTGAACCAGTACCCGCCGATGACCGGCGTGCCGGTGCTGCGCGAGGCCGTCGCCGCCAAGGTGGCCGCCCTGTACGGCCACCGCTACGACGCCGGCAGCGAGATCACCATCACGGCGGGCGCCACCCAGGCCATCATCACCATCATCCTGGCCGTGGTGCATCCGGGCGACGAGGTCATCGTGCTGGAGCCGTGCTACGACAGCTATGTGCCCAATATCGAGCTGGCCGGCGGCGTCGTGGTGCGCGTGCCCCTGACGCCCGGCACCTTCCGGCCCGACTTCGACAAGATCGCCGCCGCGATCAGCCCGCGCACCCGCGCCATCATCGTCAACTCGCCGCACAATCCGAGCGCCACGGTCTGGAGCGAAGCCGACATGCTCAGGCTGCAGGCGCTGCTGGCGCCCACCGACATCCTGCTCATCAGCGACGAGGTGTACGAGCACATGGTGTTCGACGCCGACAAGGGGCGAATGCACCAGAGCGCGGCCCGGTTCGCGGGGCTGGCGGCGCGGGCCTTCATTGTCAGCAGCTTCGGCAAGACCTACCATGTCACCGGCTGGAAGGTCGGCTATGTCGCCGCCCCGGCGGCCCTGACGGCGGAATTTCGCAAGGTGCACCAGTTCAATGTGTTCACCGTCAACACGCCGGTCCAGCATGGCCTGGCGGCCTACATGGCCGACGACCGGCCTTATCTGGAACTGCCGGCGTTTTACCAGCGAAAGCGCGACCTGTTCCGCGCCGGGCTGGAAAACACCCGCTTCAAGCTGCTGCCCAGCGAAGGCAGCTATTTTCAGTGTGTCGATATTTCAGAGGTCAGCGACCTGGGCGAAGCCGATTTCTGCAAATGGCTGACGACCGAGATCGGCGTGGCGGCGATTCCGCTGTCGGCTTTTTATGGCGACGGCTTCGACCAGCGGGTCGTGCGCTTTTGCTTTGCCAAGAAAGACGAGACCCTGCAACTGGCCCTGGACCGGCTAGCGCGACTGTAGGCATGCCCTGACGCTGCTTCAAGCCGGCTTCCTGCTTGATCGGCAGGGATGGCGGACAAGAATACAGCCACACATAACAAGGAGTCTTCCATGTCTTTATCGCTCATCCTGCTGATTGTCCTGATCCTGATTCTGGTCGGCGCCCTGCCCAGCTGGGGCCACAGCCGCAGCTGGGGTTACGGTCCCAGCGGCGGTATCGGCCTGGTGGTGATCATCCTGATCATCCTGCTGCTGATGGGCAAGATCTAGCCTTCGCTGCACTCCGCAAAAAGGGCCTTGTGAAAACAAGGCCCTTTTTTCGTCCATTCGTGCAGCGCTTGAATCCTTCAACTGGTCAGCTGCGCCCACAGCTTGTCCAGCCGCTTGATGCTGACCGGCTGCGGCGTGCGCAGTTCCTGGGCGAAAAAACTCACCCGCAGCTCTTCGAGCAGCCAGCGGTATTCCTGCATCCGCGCATCGAGCACGCCCTTGCGCTCGGCCAGCAGGCGCCAGTAGCGCTGCTCCTGCGGCCGCAGCTCGGCCATGCGGGCGGCGTCCCTCGCCGGGTCGGCGCGCCACTTCTCCAGGCGCAGGGTGATCGCCTTCAGGTAGCGGGTGAAATGCTGCAGCTGGCCGTAGGGCGTCGTGGTCAGGAATTTCTTGGGCACCAGCCGCTGCAGCTGCTGGGCCGCGTCCTGCACCGCCTCGGTGGCGTTTTTCGTGTCCTTGATCTTTCGCTGCGCCACCGCGTACTCGATCAGGATGCCGGCCGCCAGCCGCGCCACTTCGCTGGCGATCAGCGTCAGCCGGCCGCGCCCGTCATCGGTCCGCTTCTTGAAGTCCGCTTCGTTCGTGGGCAGCGGCTCGACCAGGAAGGCCCGGTCCAGCGCCACGTCGATGATCTGCTGGCGCAGCTCTTCGAGGGTGCCGCCGCCCGAGTTGTCGGCGGCCCGGCCCACCAGCATGTAGCCGGTCGCCATCTTCTGCAGGTCGGGCAGGTTTTTTTCCAGGTATTTCAGCGCGTCCTTGATCTGCAGCGAAAACAGCCTGCGCAGGCCGGCGCGGTGCTTGGCCGTGGCCGTGTCGGGTTCGTCGAAGACCTCGATGGTCACCGCATCGCCCAGGTCGATCAGCGCCGGAAAACCGATCAGGGTCTGCTGGCCCCGGCCGATCTCCATCAGCTCGGGCAGTTCGCCGAATGTCCAGGCGGTGTAACGATCCGGCACCTTGGGCGCTATCTTTTCAGGAGCTGATTGCGCATGCGTTGCCTGCGCTGCAGGCCTTTTTGATGCTGAATCGCGGTTGGAAGGGCTGGAGGGCGCGGTTTTTTCAATGCCGGGCTCAGTCGAAGCCGGCTTGCCCAGGTTCTTCAGCCCCGCCAGCGCCTGGAAGGCCCCGCGCGCCTGCGAGCCGAGCTCGCTCTTGAGCGCGGCCAGGTTGCGGCCGCTGCCGAGCTGGCGGCCATGCTCATCGACCACCCGGAAGTTCATGAACAGGTGCGCCGGCAGCATGTCCAGCTTCAGGTCGCCGCGCTTGATGTCGAGCGAGGTGGCATCGCGCACCCACTTGAGCACTGCGTCCGTCAGCGAGCCGCTGCCGAACTTCTCGGGCGCCATCAGCTCCTCGGCCATGCGGGTGGCGGTGTCGGGCAGCGGCACCAGCCGCGAGCGCGGGCGCTGGTGCAGCGTCTTGATGAGCGCCTGAATCTTGTCTTTCAGCATGCCCGGCACCAGCCATTCGCAGCGTTCCTCGTTGACCTGGTTGAGCGCGAAGATCGGCACCTCAACGGTCACGCCGTCGCGCGGGTCGCCGGGCTCGTGCAGGTAAGCGGCCAGGCAATCGACGCCGCCCAGCCGCAGCGTCTTGGGAAATGCCTGCTGGGTGATGCCGGCGGCCTCGTGGCGCATCAGCTCGTCCTGGCTCAAGAGCAGCAGGTCGGGCCGCTTCCTGACTTCGGCCTTGTACCAGGCTTCGCAGCTGGCGCCGCTGGCCACGTCCGCCGGGATTTGCTGGTCGTAAAAGGCATAGATCAGCTCTTCATCGACCAGCACGTCCTGCCGCCGCGCCTTGTGCTCGAGCTCCTGCACATGGGCGATCATTTTTTCATTGGCCGCCAGGAAAGGCAGCTTGGTGTCCCAGTTGCGGTCAATCAAGGCTTCGCGGATGAAGATTTCGCGGGCCGTCACCGGGTCCATCCGGCTGAAGTTGACCCGCCGGCCGCTGTACACCACCAGGCCGTAGAGCGTGGCCCGCTCGAACGCGGCGACCTGCGCGGCCTTTTTCTCCCAGTGAGGGTCGAGCACCTGCTTTTTCAGCAGATGGCCGCCGACCTGCTCGATCCACTGCGGGTCGATGTTGGCAATGCCCCGGCCAAAGAGGCGCGTGGTCTCGACCAACTCGGCGGCCACGATCCAGCGCCCCGGCTTCTTGCTCAGGCGCGCGCCGGGGTGGCGGTAGAAGCGGATGCCGCGCGCGCC
Source organism: Polaromonas sp. (assembly GCA_028291905.1). Classification (GTDB taxonomy): domain Bacteria; phylum Pseudomonadota; class Gammaproteobacteria; order Burkholderiales; family Burkholderiaceae_C; genus Polaromonas. The sequence goes on along the minus strand of JAQGNK010000324.1, from coordinate 15,189 downwards.
CAGGTACCAGTCGTCCTCGTCGCTTTTCCAGCCGATGTTGCCCAGCAGGCCGCACAGCATCGACAGGTGCAGCTGCTCGTAGCTGGCCGGCTTGTCGTTCAAGTGCCAGCCCTGCTCGCCGATGACGGTGTGCAGCTGCGAATGGATGTCGCGCCATTCGCGCACCCGGCGGATGTTGACGAAGTTCTCGCGCAGCAGGCCTTCGTACTGGCGGTTGCTGAGTTTGTGCTCGCCGCCATGGCCGCCGCGGCTGTCGCCCAGCCATTTCCACAGCTTGAGGTAGCCGACGAACTCGCTCTTCTCGTCGTCGAACTTGGCATGCGCCTGGTCGGCCTGGGCCTGCCGGTCCATCGGCCGGTCGCGCACGTCCTGCACGCTCAGGGCGCTGGCAATCACCAGCACTTCGTCCAGCGCCTGCCGGTCCTTGGCCTCCAGGATCATGCGGCCGACGCGGGGATCGAGCGGCAGCTTGGCCAGCGTCCAGCCCACCGGCGTCAGCTCGTTGTCGTCATTGACCGCGCCGAGCTCGGCCAGCAGCTGGTAGCCGTCTGCAATCGCGCGGCCCTGCGGCGGCTCGATGAAGGAAAAGCTTTCAATCGTTCCCAGGTGCAGCGACTTCATGCGCAAAATCACCGAGGCCAGCGAGCTGCGCAGGATTTCAGGGTCGGTGAAGCGCGGCCGGCCGGCGAAGTCCTGCGCGTCATAGAGCCGGATGCAGATGCCGTCGGCCACCCGGCCGCAGCGCCCGGCCCGCTGGTTGGCCGCCGACTGCGAGATCGGCTCGACCAGCAGCTGCTCTACCTTGCTCCTGAAACTGTAGCGCTTGACGCGCGCCGTGCCTGCGTCAATCACGTAGCGGATGCCCGGAACGGTGAGCGAGGTCTCGGCCACGTTGGTCGCCAGCACGATGCGCCGGCCGCTGTGGCCGTCGAAAATCCGGTCCTGCTCGGCCTGGCTCAGCCGGGCGAACAGCGGCAGCACCTCGGCATTGCGGGTCAGCGGCTGGTGCGCCAGGTGCTTGCGCAGGTGGTCGGCGGCTTCGCGGATTTCGCGTTCGCCGGGCAGGAAGATCAGGATGTCGCCGGCGCTGTGCGGGTTCATCCACAGCTCATCGACCGCATCGGCAATCGCATCGTTCAGGCCGTAGTCGCGCGACTCCTCGAACGGCCGGTAGCGCTGCTCGACCGGAAACATGCGGCCCGACACCATGATCACGGGCGCCGGCACCAAAGGCCCCCACGTTCCGCGCTTCGCGTCGTCACTGCCCCCCGAGGGGGCGTCGCTTGGCTTGGGGCGGCCCTGCGCCGGCGCGGGCATGGCAAAGTAGTCGGCAAAGCGCTGCGCATCAATCGTCGCCGAGGTGATCACCACCTTCAGATCGGGCCGGCGCGGCAGCAGCTGGCGCAGGTAGCCAAGCAGAAAGTCGATGTTCAGGCTGCGCTCGTGGGCCTCGTCGATGATGATGGTGTCGTAGGCGCGCAGCAGCGGGTCGGTCTGGGTTTCGGCCAGCAGGATGCCGTCGGTCATCAGCTTGACCGAGGCGTCGCGGCTCAGCCGGTCCTGGAAGCGCACCTTGTAGCCCACCACTTCGCCCAGCGGCGTTTTCAGCTCCTCGGCGATGCGCTTGGCGACGCTGGAGGCGGCAATCCGGCGCGGCTGCGTGTGGCCGATCAGCTTGCCCTGGCCGGGCGGGTAGTTGAGCTTGCCGCGTCCCATCGCCAGGGCGATTTTGGGCAGCTGGGTGGTTTTGCCCGAGCCGGTTTCGCCGCAGACGATGATGACCTGGTGCGCCGCAAGCGCAGCGGTGATGTCGTCGCGTTTGCCGGATACCGGCAGCGATTCGGGGAAGGTGATGGCCAGCGGCGGCGCGGAAGGCACGGAAGACAAGGAAGAAGCCAAGGAAGACCCAGCAGTCAAAGTTGACGATTATCGGCGTTCCGGCCCGACCGCAGGGCAAGCCTGGCTTTCGCCCCCTGAGCCGGTCCGTCCAGCGCCACGCGCTCCCTTACACTCACTGGAATTTTTGTTTCGCTGGTTAAAAACGCCTCGGCGGGCCGGCGGAAAAGCCTGCCTTTATTTCTCCAAGCCTGTTATCGAACCCCGAAAGTGCGCCCATGTCCGCGGTCTTCAATTTCACTTTTGTTCCCTGGTTCCGCTCGGTGGCGCCCTACATCCACAAGTTCCGCAACCAGACCTTCGTGGTTGCGGTCTGCGGCGAGGCGATAGCCGCCGGCAAGCTGCCGCACCTGGCGCAGGACCTGGCGATGATTCAGAGCATGGGCGTGAAGGTGGTGCTGGTGCACGGCTTCAGGCCGCAGGTCAACGAGCAGCTGCGGGCCAAGGGCCACGAGGCGAAATACTCGCACGGCATGCGCATCACCGACGAGGTGGCGCTGGACTGCGCGCAGGAGGCCGCCGGCCAGCTGCGCTATGAAATCGAGGCCGCCTTCAGCCAGGGCCTGCCCAACACGCCGATGGCCGGCTCGACGATCCGGGTGATTTCGGGCAATTTCATCACCGCCCGGCCGGTCGGCATTGTCGATGGCGTGGACTTCCAGCATTCGGGACTGGTGCGCAAGGTCGATGTGGCCGGCATCACCCGCACGCTGGACTTCGGCGCGATGGTGCTGCTGTCGCCCTTCGGTTTTTCACCGACCGGCGAGGCCTTCAACCTGTCGATGGAAGAAGTGGCGACCAGCGTGTCCATTGCGCTGCAGGCCGACAAGCTGATCTTCGTGACCGAGGTGCCCGGCATCCGCACCAAGCCCGAGGAGCCCGCCGGCGAGGACAACCCCATCGACACCGAGCTGCCGCTGGCCGCCGCCGAAGACCTGCTGCTGCGGGTGCCGCCGGCACGGCGCCCGAGCGACGCCGCGTTTTACCTGCAGCACTGCGTGACCGCCTGCAAGGCCGGCGTGGAGCGCAGCCACATCATTCCGTTCGCGGTCGATGGCGCGCTGCTGCTGGAAATCTATGTGCATGACGGCATCGGCACCATGGTGGTCGATGAAAAGCTGGAGGAGCTGCGCGAAGCCACCGCCGACGACGTGGGCGGCATCCTGCAGCTGATCGAGCCGTTCGAGAAAGACGGCACGCTGGTCAAGCGCAGCCGCACCGAGATCGAGCGCGACGCCGACCACTACACCATCGTCGAGCATGACGGCGTGATCTTCGCCTGCGCCGCGCTCTACCCCTACCCGGAAGCGAAAACGGCCGAGATGGCCGCGCTCACCGTGTCGCCGCAAAGCCAGGGCCAGGGCGACGGCGAGAAGATACTGAAGCGCATCGAGCAGCGCGCCAGGGCCGCCGGCCTGCAGAGCATCTTTGTGCTGACGACGCGCACCATGCACTGGTTCATCAAGCGCGGCTTCGTGCAGGTCGATCCGGACTGGCTGCCCGACGCCCGCAAGCTCAAGTACAACTGGGACCGCAAAAGCCAGGTTCTAGTGAAGAAGCTGGGCTGAGCAGCCGGGGTTATTTTTTAAGAGAAAAAGGCCTGTAGCGCAGGTAACGCTTGCGCAAGCCGCTATTTTTTAAATAGCAAAAACTTTTTCAGGGCTGGCCGCCCTTGCCTGCGCGCTTCGGCCCCGACGGCGTCGCCGGCGCCGGGCCTTCACCGGACGGGCTGAGCAGCTGGTAGAACTCATGCAGCTTGGCCCGCAGCAGCTGCTTGTCGGGCAGCTGGGTCTGGTACTGCGCGACCATGGCCGGCGACAGCGAGCGGCTCAGGGCGTACTCGACCACCTCCTCGTCTTTGGTGGCGCACAGCAGCAGGCCGATGGCCGGATTCTCATGCGGCTTGCGGTGGTCGCGGTCCAGCGCTTCGAGGTAGAAATTGAGCTGCCCCAGGTGCGCCGGCTCGAACCGGGTGGCCTTGAGTTCAATGGCGATCAGGCAGTTCAGCCCGCGATGGAAAAACAGCAGGTCCAGCGCAAAGTCCTGCCCGCCGACCTGCAGCGGATGCTCCGAGCCGACAAAGCAGAAGTCGCGCCCCAGCTCGGTGATGAAGCGGCCCAGGTTTTTGAGCAGGCCGCTGTGCAGGTCGGCTTCGGAGTGGGTGGCCGGCAGGCTCAGGAATTCAAGCGCGTAGACATCCTTGAAGAAATCGGCCGCCTGGGGATTGAGCTGCGTCAGGGCAGCCGACATCTTGACCGGATTGAGAACCATGCGCTCGAAGCGGGCGCTGCGCATCTGGCGTTCGAGTTCGCGGCTGGACCATTTTTCATGGATCGCCAGACGAAGGTAAAACTCGCGCTCCTCCTCGCGTTTGGCATAGCTGAGGATGAGCAGGTTATGGGTCCACGGCAATTGTCTCAGCAGCGCCGAGACCATTGGCTTGCCCTGGTAGGTGTCGTAGAACTGCTTCATCCTGAACAGGTTGGGCCGGGTGAACCCCCGCAGTCCGGGCTGCGTGCGGGCCAGGAAGCGGGCCAGCTCGTCCACCACCTTGTCGCCCCATTCGGCAGCATCGAGCTTTTGGCTGATGTATTGACCGACCTGCCAGTAGAGCGAAACCAGCTCGGCATTGACGGCCTGGTAAGCCCGCTGCCGGGCTGACTGAATCAGCTGCAGCACTTGCGCAAACGAATCCTCAACTGGCTGGCCCAGCGCGGCGGTGCCGGCTGCGGCCGGGTTTGTCGTGACGAGCTGCTTTTTCATGCCTTGGTTTCCTGGTGATGTTGCCCGGCAGGCCTTTGGTGCCGCGCTTTTGACTCAAACGGCCATTCTAGGGCTGCCTAAACCATGAAATTCAAGCCAAACCAGCCTCTGGCGCAGGCAGGTACTGCGCAAGCAGCTATATTTTCAATAGCAAAACATTAGCCTGCGGCAACAGCGCACAGGCCCGAATCCGCGCTGCCAGCGCCTGCAAGCCAGCACCATCGAACCGCCAGCCCCGCCAGCTTCAGTTCAGCAGGACAGGGATTTATCAAAATTCATAGCAGGCTGCGCGGCAAACGCCAGCGCAGCAAGGCTTTTTCATACTGAGAAATGAATTTCCCCGGCATGCACGGCCTACAGCCATATCGGAAATGTCCGACACGCTGCAGCTGTCCGGCTTTTTAAGCTGGAATGCATATTTTTGCCGGAGAAGTCCATGAACGACACGCCCCGCGCCGCGCCCAGCCGCGAAGTCCGCATTCCCTGCGGCAATGTCCGGCTCCATGGCGACCTGACGCTGCCGGCCGACGCGCTGGGGCTGGTGCTGTTTGTCCACGGCGGCGGCAGTGGCCGGCACAGCGCGCGCAACCGCCTGGTCGCGCAAAAGCTGCAGCAGGCCGGCATTGCCACGCTGCTGTTCGACCTGCTCACGGCGCAGGAGGAGCAGATCGACTTCCAGACCCGCGAGCACCGGCTCGACATGGCACTGCTGACCCGGCGCATCCAGGACGCCACGCTGTGGACACTGGAGCAGCCCGACCTGCGGCAGCTGCCCATCGGCTATTTCGGCGCCAACACCGGCAGCGCCGCCGCCATCATCACCGCCGCCCGGCTCGGCGAGCGCATTGCGGGTCTGGTGCTGCGCGGCCCCCGGCCCGACCTAGCCGGCCCGGTGGCGCTGGCGGCCGTCAGCGCGCCCACGCTCTTCATCGTCGGCGCCGCCGACCACAAGCTGAGGGAACTCAATGCGCAGGCGCTGGAGCATTCCACCGGCGACAAGCGGCTGGTGCTGGTGCCGGGCGCGGGCCATCATTTCGAGGAGCGCGGCGCGATGGACCAGGTGGGCGAACTGGCGGCCGGCTGGTTCGCTGCCAGCCTGCCGCGCCGGGAGCTGCTGGCGCCCTAGGCCCGCCCCTGGCTTCCCGCCGCCCTTTTTCAAAGGTTGTTGAAACCACCATGAGCGACGTGAAGCTTCCTTTCCAGGACCGCCGCCACGCCGGGCAGGAACTGGCCGACAAGCTGGCGCATTACGTTGGTCACCCAAACCTGCTGGTGCTGGCGCTGCCGCGCGGCGGCGTGGCGGTCGGGCTGGAGGTGGCGCGGGCGCTGCAGGCGCCGCTCGATATCTTCGTGGTGCGCAAGCTCGGCCTGCCGGGGCAGCCTGAATACGCTATGGGCGCCATCGCCAGCGGCGGCGTGCGGGTCATGACGCCGCTGCCCGAAAACACCGTCACGCCCGAGGAAATCGCCGAGGTGGTCGCGCGCGAGAGCGATGAGCTGGTGCGGCGCGAGCAGACTTTCCGGGGCAAGCGCCCGCCCATCAGCGCCGAAGGCCGCACCGTGATCGTGGTCGATGACGGGCTGGCGACCGGCGCCACGATGCGCGCCGCGCTGCTGGCCATTCGCCAGCAGCGGCCGCTGCGGCTGGTGGCGGCGGTGCCGGTCGGGGCGCGCGACAGCTGCGAGGCCTTGCGCGACGAGGTCGATGAGCTGGTCTGCGCCGCCATGCCCCAGCCGTTTCGCGCCGTCAGCCAGGCCTACTGGCATTTCCCGCAGGCCAGCGACGAGGAAGTGACCACGCTGCTTGAGCAGGCCCGCCAGGAGCGCGAGCAGATGATCCGGGCCAACGCGGCCAGGGCCGCCAGCGACCGCAGGCTCGCGCTGCTGTCGGAGCCGGCAAGCCAGGCAAACCAGGCCGACCCGCCGCGCCCGCTGACGCTGCAGGAAGGGCTGCTCAAGCACCTGCAGCCGCTGGCCGGCGGCGCGCACGACTACGACGCGCTGCTCGATCTGATCGGCCCGGCCCGCTTCGCGCTGCTGGGCGAGGCGTCGCACGGCACCAGCGAGTTCTACCGCGAGCGCGCCACCATCACCCGGCGCCTGATCACCGAAAAAGGCTTCACCGCCATTGCCGTCGAAGCCGACTGGCCCGACGCCCTGCGCGTGAACCGCTATGTGCGCGGCCTGCCGGGCGATGCGGACGCGGCCGCCGCGCTGTCGGACTTCAAGCGCTTTCCGGCCTGGATGTGGCGCAACACCGAGGTGCGCGATTTCGTCGAATGGCTGCGCGGCCACAACGCCGGCCTCGGCCCCGAGGCCCAGGTCGGCTTCTACGGCATGGACCTGTACAGCCTGTTCACCTCGATGCAGGAGGTGCTGGCCTACCTGGAGCGGGTGGACCCGGAGGCCGCGCAGCGCACCCGCTACCGCTACAGCTGCTTCGACCATGCGGGCGAGGACAGCCAGGCCTACGGCTACGCCGCCAATTTCGGCATGGCGCCGAGCTGCGAGGAGGCGGTGGTGCAGCAGCTGCGCGAGATGACGCGGCGCGCCGGCGAGCTGGCGGCCACGTCCGGCCTGGCGCGCGACGAGGCCTTTCATGCCCAGCAGAATGCCCGGCTGGTGCGCAATGCCGAAGCGTATTACCGCACCATGTTCCGGGCGCGGGTCTCGTCCTGGAACCTGCGCGACGACCACATGGCCGAGACGCTGCAGGCGCTGGATGGCCACCTGGCCACACCTGGTGGACCGCCGAAAATCGCCGTCTGGGCGCACAACTCCCACCTGGGCGACGCCAGTGCCACCGAGATGGGCGAGCGGGGCGAGTGGAATGTCGGCCAGCTGATGCGCGAGCGCCATGCTGGCGACGCGGTGCTCGTCGGCTTCAGCACGCACCACGGTACGGTCACCGCCGCGTCGGACTGGGACCGGCCGCCGCAGCGCAAGCGGGTGGTGGACGGCTTGCCGGGCAGCTGGGAGCATGAGTTCCACCAGACCGGCCAGCCGCGCTTTCTGCTGGCCCTGCGGGACAACCCGGCGCTGCGCAAGGTGGTCGAGCCGCTGCGGCTGCAGCGCGCCATCGGCGTCATCTACCGGCCTGAAACCGAGCGGCAGAGCTATTACTTTCACACCCGGCTGGCCCGGCAGTTCGACGCCATGATCCATATCGACGAAACCAGCGCGCTGGAGCCGCTGGACAAGGGCGCAGTCTGGCACGAGGCGCACCAGGCGCATCCGGAGGAGGCGCCGGAAACCTATCCGTCGGGCTTGTAGGGCGCTCCGGCCTGCAAAAAAACTTGCCGCCGCGCCGGTGCGGCTGACGCTGCTGCCTCTGCGGTTTGCCCCCGGATGACCGTCATTTCCGCAAAGCCAACCGTCCGGAAATTTCAGGCTGGTCCTTCGCAAAAAATGGCCATATTTGCTACTGTATCAATAGCTACCTACGCAGGCTATTCCTGCGCTTCAGCCATTTTTATCTCAAATTTTCAGTCTGCTGCGCGCTCAAATCGGCTTCAGGCGGGGACACGGCATGATCGAGCGGCTGCAGGCCGAAATGGCCCAGGACGCCCTGCCCGGCGGCGCGGCCGCTGGCCATGCAGGCGGTCAGCAGGTAGCCGCCGGTGGGCGCTTCCCAGTCGAGCATCTCGCCGGCGCAAAACACCGGTGGCTCCATGCCTGCCGGCGCGGCGATGCGCAGCCCGGCGTCAAGCCCCTCGAACCTCACCCCGCCCGCGCTGCTGATGGCCTCGTCGATGGGCCGCGTCGCCAGCAGCCGCACCGGCAGCGCCTTGATGCCGGCAGCGAGCTTCACCGGGTCGGCGACGGCGTCCTTGCCGAGCAACTCGTACAGCATGCCGGCCTTGATGCCGTCCAGGTTGAGCCGGCTCTTGAGGTGGCTCGACAGCGAGCGCGAGCCGCGCGGGTGGCGCACCTCGACCAGCACCTGCTCAGGCGTCTTGTCGGGCAGCAGGTCGAGCAGGAAGGTCGCGCTGCCGTGCGCGGCGATCTCGTCCCGCAGCAGGCTTGACGCGGCATAGACCAGGCTGCCCTCGACGCCGGTGGCGGTGGCGACAAACTCGCCCTTGCGGTTGAAGCTGCGGCCCTGCGAATCGGTGAAGTGAATGGCCACCGACTTGAACGGCTGGCCGGCAAAGCGGCTGGCGAAATGCTCGCTCCAGCCGGCCGCCGGGGCCGGCGCCTGGCCGATCAGCTCCCTGAAGAAATCGCGCCGGGTCTCGCCCTGCCCGGCCGCATCAAGCGCAGGCCGCGCCGCCACGTCAAAGCCGCAGTTCGATGGCGCCAGCGGCGCCACCGCCACGCCGCGCCCGGCCAGCAGCGGCACCCAGGCGCCGTCCGAGCCCAGGCGGGCCCAGCTGGCGCCGCCCAGCGCCAGCACCACCGCATCGGCCTCGACCAGCAGCTCGCCGGCCGGAGTGGCAAATTTCAGCAGGCCATCGTCGGACCAGCCCAGCCAGCGGTGGCGCATCGAGAACTGCACGCCCGCGCCGCGCAGCCGGTGCAGCCAGGCGCGCAGCAGCGGCGCGGCCTTCATGTCCTTGGGAAACACCAGGCCGGAGCTGCCGACAAACGTCTCCACGCCCAGCGCATCGGCCCAGGCGCGCAGCTCGGCCGGGCCAAAGCCGGCCATCAGCGGCTGCAGGGCGGCGGCATGCGCGCCGTAGCGGCGGATGAAGATGTCGGCCGGCTCGGAATGGGTCAGGTTCAGCCCGCCCCGGCCGGCCAGCAGGAACTTGCGGCCCACCGACGGCATGGCGTCGTACAGCTGCACCGACACCGACGCGCCGGCGCCGGCCAGCGACTCGGCGGCCATCAGGCCGGCAGGTCCGCCGCCGATGACGGCGACACGCAGGGGTTTGGCAGGAATGATTGAGTTGTTCAAGAGATAGTCCGTTGCACAGGGTGCGATGTGAGAAGGCAAAAAACCGGCGCCAGCGCGGGAAGTCCGAAAAGCTCAGGATGCTCTGGTTTTGATAGCTGGCTGCGCAGGCGAATCATGCGCCACAGCCCTAAAAGCCTTGAATCCGTTGCCGGGGCAAGGCGGCAGGGCCATCAGGCAATGCGTGATTATTGCAGCCAGCGGCGCAACCTGGCCCGCCCGCCTGGCAAGACGCAGGCATTCAGGTCGGCGCTGCCGCTCGGGCGCTGGCGCCTGCGATGGCTATCGGACTACACAGGCTTGAACCGGCGGACTATGGGTCGGGTTTGAGCTGTGCCATAAATTTTCAGGGACACGAAAAACCGGGCTGCCGAGCTGCCTGCCTTATCAATCAACTGACTGACCCTGGAGCTGAACCATGCCTGTTACCGAGCCTGCCATCCCCGTCGCCGATCCGGCCATCGACACTCCGCCGCCACCCATGGGCGACCCGACCACCGGTACGCCGCCACCGCCGCCTCTGGGCGACCCGCTTCCCAGCGCGCCGCCGCAGACCGAACCGGGCGCCAACACGGACCCCGGCATGTCCGCAGCGCTGGAGGAGCCGGCAATGACCGGGGAAGCAGCGCCCGACCTGGGCATTGCCGAGCCGGCCCAGGCCGCGCCGCTGCCGCAGTCGCGCGCCAAGACCAAGGGCGTCGCCGACCTGGTATTCCTGGTCGATGTGAGCGGCAGCATGGCGACCTGCATCGATGCGCTGCGGAAAAACATCGAGGCCTTCATCGATTCGCTCAGCCGGGGCGACGCCAACAATGCCGCGCCGGTCAAGGACTGGCGCGCCAAGGTCGTGGGCTACCGCGACATCGAGGCGTCCGAGCATGAGCACCTGCCCTGGATGGTTGACAACCCGTTCGTGCGGGATACCGCCGCGCTCAAGGCGCAACTGGCCGGGCTGCATGCCGAAGGCGGCGGCGACGAGCCCGAGTCGCTGCTCGATGCGCTGTACAAGGTCGCCTCGATGGAGGCCACGCCCAAGGGCAACCAGACCGTGGACAGCGGCAAATGGCGCTACCGCAGCGACGCGGCGCGGGTGGTGATCGTCTTCACCGATGCCTCGTTCAAGGAAACCCTGGGCATCCCCGAGGCCAAGGGCGGCTCGCTGCAGGACGTGGCCAACCTGGTCATGGCCAACCGCATCATCCTGAGCCTGTTCGCGCCGAACTTCGAGGGCTACGACCGGCTCAGCCAGATCGACAAGTCGGAGTGGGAAGTGGTCGAGTTCGAGGGCCTGAGCCCGCAGGAGGCGCTGCAGAAGTTCACCGCCGACCCGGTCAATTTCCGCACCACGCTCAAGCAGCTGGCCGCCAGCGTGTCGCGCTCGGCCGAAACCGTGGCGCTCTGACGCCATGGCCGGTTTTTGCCCCTTGACTTGCTGAACGACGCGCCATGGCCAAGAAACTCAAAGCCGGCGACAGCCTGCACGGCTACCGCATCACCAAGGTGTTCGGGCCCGGCATGATGGCGATTTCCTATGCGGCCGAGACGATGGCCGGGCAGAAAGTCTTTTTCAAGCAATACAAGTCGCCCGCGCCCAGCGTTGTCTGGTATCCGGCCTTCGTGGCCTATCAAAAAGAACTCTCGGCCCGCGTGCGCAAGGGCACGGTGGGCAATTTCGCGGTGCGCCAGCTCGATGCCTTCGAGGCCCAATGGGGCGGGCGCTGCTACTTCCAGACCTACGAGTTCGTCGAGAACGGCGTCGATCTGCAGCAGATGCTAGATGCCGAGCGCGAGCGCCACCGGGAGACGAAATCGGCCCCGACCAGCAACCCGCTGCTGTGGGCGCGCCATGTGACCTGGGCCAAGGTGCTGATCGCGGCGGTGGCCGCCCTGCACGAAGCCGGCAACGTGCATGCCGACCTCAAGCCCGCCAACGCCTACCTGATCGCCGATGAGACCCTGGGCTCCGGCTCGCAGCTCAAGCTGATCGACATGGATTTCTCGCTGCTGGCCGACCGGCGCGCGCCCTGGCACGGCCATCAAGGCTATGTCGGCACCGACAACTACCGCTCGCCGGAGCACCTGGTACGCGGCGCCATGCCGCTGCCGGCCTCGGACGTGTTCACCTGCGGGCTGATGCTGTATGAACTGCTGGCCGGCGAGCATCCCTACTTGCGGGACGACCAGGCCGAGTACGCCCGGCTGGTGCAGGCGCATGCCGCCAGGCCGCCCGCGCTGCTGGGCCTGATGCCCGCGCCGGCCAGCAATGCCGAGGTCAGCGCCGCCCTGCACCGCTGCCTGTCGCCCGACCCGGCGGCCAGGCCGACGGCTGCCGAGCTGCGCGCCATCCTGAGCGGCCGTGGCGCCAGGCCCCACGCGCCCCGGCCGGTGGCTCCAGTCCCCACAGCCGGCGCGCCCAGGACCACGGCTGCTCCAACCCCAGCGCCTACCCCTGCCGCAGCCACCGCTTCCCGCACGGCCAGCGCGCCGATAGTGTCAAACCGATTGGAGCTGACCGGCCCCGACGGCCGCGCCGTGCAGATCGGCGTGCGCACCGAACTGGGCAAGGCGCTGGCGCGGCAGTTCGGCCCCGACGGCGAGTTCTGGGACACCCGCCAGTGTGTGCTCGAGCGCGATGCGCGCCAGCAGTGGGTGGTGACGCCGCTGCCGGGCACCACCAATGAAACCCTGCTCAACGGCCAGGCGCTCACCGCCCCCCGGCTGCTGCGCCACGGCGACCTGATCGCGGTGGGCCGCCAGGCCAAGGGTATCGTCAAAATGCCGCTGACCGCGCGCGGGCGCTGATTTCAAACATCTCCAGACGCATGCCCCTTCCTGACCTTCCTGAACATCCCGCCGCCTTCCCGGACATGGCAGCCGCCCCGCAGCCGGGCGGCCAGCGCGCCGAAGAAGCACCGGCCGCCGCGCCCTGCCCGCCCGCCACCGATCCGGCGATTTTCGGCCAGGCCGCGCTTGGCGCAATCGATCCGCTGCCCGGCGCTGGCGAAGCCGCGACCGATGCCAGCGGCCCGCCGCTTGGAGCGAGCGAACCGCTGCCCGACGCCGCCGCTGAACAGACGCCGGCGCCGGTGATCTTGCCAGTCCCGCCGGCCGCATCGCCACCCGCCACACCGCCCGTCGTCGAGGTGCATTCGCTCGACTGGCAAGGGGTGCGCGCCGCAGCCGACGCCCCGGCGATCCGCGCCCGCATGCATGGCGTGGTGCAGCGCCTGGAAACCCTGCTCGACCAGGCCGGCGGCCCAGGGATGCTGTTCGACAGCGACCGTGCCCATGCCGACGACCGGGCCATCCGGGTCACGGCGCCGGCCGCGCCAGGCCCGCTCTGGGTCATCGGCGACCTGCATGGCGACCTGCTGGCGCTGGAGTCGGCGCTGGCGCAAATCCAGGCCTGCGCGCACGCATCCGCAGACGCAGCGCCGCCGCGCATCATTTTCCTGGGCGACTTTTTTGATGACGAGGGCTACGGCCTGGAAGTTCTCCTGCGCGTCTTCGAGCTGATCGCCGAGGCGCCGCAGCAGGTCTGCATCGTCGCCGGCAACCACGACGAGGCGCTGTCCTGGGACGGCAGCCGGTTTGCCTCCAGCGTCTCGCCTTCGGACTTCGCCGACTTCCTCAACGCCCACCTCGCGCACGAATGGATCGAGCGCGCCGGCAAGCTGGCGGTGCGGCTGATCGCGCGCGCCCCCCGCGCGTTGTTCTTTCCCGACGGGCTGCTGGTCGCGCATGGTGGCTTCCCGCTGGCCGACCTGCATGCGCGGCTGGTCGAAACCGGCGACTGGAACGATCCGGCCTGCCTGACGGATTTTGTCTGGTCGCGGGCGCACCCGAAGGCGCGGCGCAAGATGCCGAACCGCTTCGCCCACGGCAGCCAGTTTGGCTACGAGGACTTTGCCGACTTCTGCGCGCTCAGCGCCCGGCTCGGCCGGCCGGTCAGTCACATGGTGCGCGGCCATGACCATGTGGAGGAGCGCTATGCGGTCTATCCGGCCTACCAGGCGCATCCCATCCTGACGACGGTGGCGCTGTCGCGCCGGCTGGGCCGCGAGCAGTTCGGCCCATTCGAGCGGGTGCCGACGCTGGCCCGGGTGGTCGAGGCGGCCCTGCCGCAGGTGCATCGGCTGCATGTTCCGGCCGAGTTGGTCCGTGAAATGTTTGCGCAGCCGGGCACTGAGCCAGTCCCGGCAGGCGCGCAGGTGCAGCCATGAGCGGCGTGCTGCTGCGCTGCCCGAACTGCGGCACCACCCGCAGCGCGCCGGGCGAGTGCGAAGCCTGCCATGAGGCTGAGGCGCGCTATTTCTGCAGCAACCACACGCCCGGCCGCTGGCTCGATGCGCCGGTGTGCGGCCAATGCGGCGCGCGTTTTGGCGAGCCGGCCCGTCCGCCGGCGGCAGCTGCCGAGCCTTCTGCAGCGCCGGCCGCCGCGCCGCCGCGAAAACCGCCAGCGCCGCCCAAGCCAGCACCGGCCAGGCCCATGCCACCGATGCGCCCCCGGCCTTCGCCTACGGCGCGTCCCACGGCCGAAGCGCGGCCAGGGCGCAGCCCCGAACGCCCGCCGCCCGCCGAAGCCGAGGAAGACGAAGCCCCCGGCCTGCGCGACAGGCCAGGGATACGGGTGACCAGCCTGCAGGAGTTGCTGCTGGCGGCAGCCCGCGCCCGGCGCAGGCGCCCGGAAGCGCTGCCAGACACCTACCCCGAAGCTGCGCCCATCGCACGCGGCCCAGGCGGCTGCCTGGTGCGATTCGTGCTGTTGATGGTGTTCCTGTTCCTGGCGATGATCAGCGGGGTGTTTGTGTTCGGGAGTTCAGTGCTGCGGATGTTCCTGCCTTATTGATGCCAGCGCCATTTCCCCGCCAGCCAGCGGGGATCGCTGCAGCGCCCAGTCAGGCGGCCTGCTGGCTATTGAATGAACAGCTAACTATGCAGCCGTTGTCTGCGCTGCAGCCTCTTTTGACCCAATCAGAGCGGAAGTGCCTTGATTGGCAAAGATGGCTAGAACGCAATCACCCTGGCCTGCAACAGCGGCGGCCCGGTCGCCAGCTTGCTATTGAATCAATAGCTGCCTGCGCAGGTTCCGCCTGGGAAGGGCACACTTTTCACCTGATTATTTACCTGGCTCAGACATGCATCCCTGCGAAGGCGGCATGCCAGCCGGAGCTGGGCATGCGGCACTGGATTGTGGCCCACGCGGAAATGACGGCTTTGTGTCTGAGGCAGGTATCCAATAAGGTAAAACAAGGCTGCAGCGCAGGCGGAACCTGCGCATACAGCTACTAATTCAATAGCAATCAGCCCGCATTAACTCGCATTAGCCTGCATCAGCCCAGTTCCACCATGGTTCCCAGCCCGGTCAGGAAAGCCGCCTTCACCGCCGCGTCCGGGTAGATCGACTGCACCGCCGCCCGGTAGGCGCGCAGCTGCGACATCAGCGCCGGCTGGTCCTGCGGCGCGGGTGCCGATTTGTAGTCGAGCACCCACCACTGGCCTTCATGGCCGGCGTCACGGCGCCGCACCAGCCGGTCCAGCCGCAGGGGCTTGCCCTGATAGACCAGATCGACTTCATTGCCCTGCCAGGCCAGCGCCGCACCCTGCCAGGCCCAGGCGCCTTCGCCGTGCAG
>JAQGNK010000139.1 GCA_028291905.1 Polaromonas sp. | reverse complement strand
CGGCGGCCAGCAGTTCGATTTCAAGCATGTCCTGGCACGGCCAGCCCGCCGAGCGGTAGATCTCGCGCAGCCGCCGGGCATGGCTGCGGCCCAGGGCGGGCACGGCTTGCGGCAGGCACGGCTCTAGCGGCTTTAGCGGCTCGGTCGGGCAGGAAATGGCGGGCATGGGTTTTAGTGTCCAGTCGGGGGAAGGCGCCAAAAAGCGGCTTCAATGTCAAAAATTAACAGCGAAAAGTGCCTCTGGCGCAATGAAAGTCTGCGTAAGCAGCTATCGATAAGTGAGCAACCGGAAAACCCGTGCATCGGCTTGGACGGATTGTCAAAAATTGTCAAAAGCCGATCTCAAACCTTGCCTGGTCCATGTCACGGCCAAAGGGCTTTAGCGCCGTCATGATGGCCTGGTCTTCGGCCTTTTCCCACAACGCGATCACCTCGCGTTCGGCATCGTGCGCGGCGTCCGCCATTTCCTCGGATGAGAGGTCGCTCATCAGGGAGCGCGCGAGCATGCAGGCCTGCAGCGTTGGCAGCACATAGCTTCGCCCGCCGACGCCGGCCTCAAGCGCCATGCGAAAGTGCAGCTCGGCGGCGCTGCGCTCGGCCTCGTTCACGCCCTCGGCATCGATCATTTTCACGGTGTAGTTTGCCGAAACGTCGTTCATGCGTTGCTTGCCTGGTCGGGTGTGAAAGAAGTAGAAATAGAAGTGGCCGCCTTGAACGGGCTGCGCCGCTCCAGCTCGTCCATATAGCTTTCAATGCCCGCGCCTTCGCGTTCAAGAAAGCGCTCGACGGCATCGGCAAACGCCGGATGGCCGAGCCAGTGGGCGCTGGTGGTCTTGACCGGCAGCAGGGCCCTGGCCATCTTGTGCTCGCCCTGGGCGCCGCCTTCAAACCGCTCAAAGCCGTGCTCGATGCACCACTGCAGCGGCTGGTAGTAGCAGGCTTCAAAGTGCAGGCAGTCCACGCGGGCCAGCGCGCCCCAGTAGCGGCCGTAGGCGGTCAAGCCTTGGTGGGGCTGGTTTTGAGAGTCATTTAGGCCCCCAGCGCAATCAGAGCCTGCGCTGACAGCTATCAAACTGGTAGCAATCGACATGCCTTCATGCTCGGCCACGAACAGCAGCCAGTTCTCGGGCATGGTGGCCTCCATGCGCCGGAAGAAGTCGCGGCTCAGGTAGGGTGCGTTGCCATGCTCCAGATAGGTGCGTTCATAGCAGCGGTAGAAAAAATCCCAGTCGGCCCGGCTGATGTCCCGGCCCAGCGACCAGCGAAACCTGATGCCGGCATCAGCCACCTTGCGCCGTTCCTGGCGGATTTTCTTGCGCTTTTCCTGGCTCAGCGACATCAGGAAGTCGTCAAAATCACGAAAGCGTCGAGGCTGCGCGGCTTCTGCAGGGGAGCCGCCCCCAGGAAGAACAGCTTCTTCGAGGGGCGCTGAACTGCACGAAGTGGGCAGCGCGTGAGTTGAATCCTTCAGCTTTTCAGCAGGAGGCACCGACGCCTGCCCCCGCTCGCGCTCGTCCAAGTTCCCGTCGCGGAACTGGCTTTGCCAGGCCGCAGACGGGGCGGCCCCCCCGGGGGGCAGCGCACCACGCGCAGCGGGAAGCGTGGGGGCAACATCCTTTGGGGCTTTATTTGTCCAATGAAACTGCACCGTGTGCCGCAGCATCAGGCCGGCTTCCTGGCAGGCGGCCACATCCTCGTCGGCCGCGAACAGCAGGTGCAGCGACGACAGCTTTTCGGCCTCGCACCAGGCGACCAGCGACTTAACCAGCAGGCTGCGTTCGTTTTCAGTGCGGGCCAGCAGGCGGGCGCCCGGCACCGGCGTGAACGGCACGGCGACCACGGCCTTGGGGTAGTAGTCCAGGCCGTTTTGCTGGTAGGCATTGGCCCAGGCCCAGTCGAACACATACTCGCCGTAGGAATGGGCCTTGAGGTACACCGCGCAGGCGCCGGCCAGCGCCTTGCCCTGCCAGAGCGTGACAAAGCAGGGCGTCCAGCCCGTCTTGGGCGTGGCGCTGCCGCTGGCATGCAGCGCGGCCAGGTATTCATGGCGCATGAACGGGTTCAGGCTGCCGTCCGGGCACTGCGCCGCCAGCAGGCCGTTCCAGTCGGCGGCGCTGATCCCCGTAGGGGAGTCCAGCAGGCGGATGACATAATCATTTGGGTTGTTTTTCACGTAACTTTTCGTGTTTTTTCAGGGTTCAATTTTTTCATGCCACTCAACATCTGCATTGCCCAATTGAACTACTGCGTCGGCGACATGGCCGGCAATGCGCAAAAAATCATTGCTGCCGCCCGCAGCGCCTACCAGGCCGGCGCCCGGCTGGTGCTGACGCCCGAGATGGCGATTTGCGGCTATGCGGCCGAAGACCTGTTCCTGCGGCCCTCGTTCATCCAGGCCTGTGATGATGCCGTGAATCTGGTGGCCCGTGAGCTGGCCGGGTTAAAGGGCCTGACGGTGGTGGTCGGCACGCCGACCCATGGCGACACCGGCAGGGCGGTACGCACCAAAAGCGTGGAAGTCCAGCAGCGCCACAACTCGGCCAGGGTGCTGCGCGAAGGACGGATTGTGCAAAGCTATGCCAAGCGTGAGCTGCCCAACTACCAGGTGTTCGACGAGCGCCGCTATTTCACGCCCGGGCAGGGCACCTGCGTGTTCCAGGCCGGCGAAGGGCCGGATGCGGTCAGCATCGGCCTGCTGATCTGCGAGGACGCCTGGTTCGAGGAGCCGGCCCGGCTGGCGCAGGCGGCGGGCGCCGAACTGCTGGTGGTCATCAACGCCTCGCCGTTCCATGCCGGCAAGGGCGGCGAGCGCGAGCGCATGATGCAGCGTCGCTGCCTGGCGACCGGCCTGCCGCTGATCTACGCGCACCTGGTGGGCGGGCAGGACGAGATCGTCTTCGAAGGCCGCTCGTTCGCCCTGCAGGCCGATGGCACGCTGGCAGGCCGGGCCGAGAGTTTCAAGGAAAATCTATTCACAGTGCAGGCGCAGCCTGCGCAAGGCGCTATCGAATTGGTAGCGAAAACCGTGCCCGAGCGCAGCCGCGAGGCCGACCTGTGGGACGCGCTGGTGCTGGGCGTGCGCGACTACCTGGGCAAGAACGGCTTTCCGGGCGCGCTGCTGGGGCTGTCGGGCGGCATTGATTCAGCCCTGGTGCTGGCCATCGCGGTCGATGCGCTGGGCGCCGACAAGGTGCGCACCGTGATGATGCCTTCGCCCTACACCGCCGACATTTCCTGGATCGACGCCCGCGATATGGCCGCGCGCATGAAAGTGCGCTACGACGAGATTTCCATCGTTCCCGAGTTCGAGGCCTTCAAGGCGTCGCTGGCCGGCGAGTTCAAGGGCCGGGCCGAGGACACCACCGAGGAAAACATCCAGGCCCGGATTCGCGGCGTGTTCCTGATGGCGCTGTCGAACAAGTTCGGCGCCATCGTGCTGACGACCGGCAACAAGAGCGAGATGGCCACCGGCTACTGCACCCTGTACGGCGACATGGCCGGCGGCTTCGCGGTCATCAAGGACCTGCTCAAGACGACCGTGTTCGCGCTGGCCCGCTGGCGCAATGAAAACGATCCCTACGGCACCGGCAGCAGCCCGATCCCGGAGCGCATCATCACCCGCCCGCCCAGCGCCGAGCTGCGCGCCGACCAGACCGACCAGGACAGCCTGCCGCCCTACGACGTGCTCGACGCCATCCTCAAGCGCTACATGGAGAACGACCAGGGTGTCGAGGCCATCGTGGCCGAAGGGTTCGAGCGTCCCGTGGTCGAGCGGGTGGCCCGCCTGATCCGCATCAACGAATACAAGCGCCGCCAGGCGCCGGTCGGCATTCGCGTCACGCATCGCAGCTTCGGCAAGGATTGGCGTTATCCTATTACCAGCAAATTTGGCGCCTAGCGGCCGGGCCGCAGTTGACAATCGTTACATTGCAAACGGCGGCCAGCATTTACCATTTCAATTTTCAGCCCCACAGAGAGATTCCCCGTGAAACAAATTACCGCCGTCCTCAAGCCTTTCAAGCTCGAAGAAGTCCGTGAAGCCCTGGCCGAATGCGGCGTGACCGGCCTCACGGTGACTGAGGTCAAGGGTTTTGGCCGCCAGAAAGGCCATACCGAACTCTACCGCGGCGCCGAGTACGTGGTCGATTTCCTGCCCAAGGTCAAGGTGGAAGTGGTCGTCAAGACCGAAGACGTGGACCGCTGCGTCGAAGCCATCGTGCGCGCCGCCCGTACCGGCAAGATCGGCGACGGCAAGATT
Organism: Polaromonas sp.; assembly: GCA_028291905.1. Classification (GTDB taxonomy): domain Bacteria; phylum Pseudomonadota; class Gammaproteobacteria; order Burkholderiales; family Burkholderiaceae_C; genus Polaromonas. The sequence goes on along the minus strand of JAQGNK010000139.1, from coordinate 6,675 downwards.
TTCGTCACCAGCGTCGAGCGCGTGCTGCGCATTCGCACCGGTGAAGAGGACGAATCGGCGATCTAGGTGTAAGCGGTTTTAAATCTGGTCCAGCCGGGCGGAGGCCGCTGCGGTGCCTGCCGCCTGTACCAGCTCTTTCATCAGCGCCTGCGCATCGCTGCCGGTGTGGATCAGCCCCATCTGCCACTCATTCATGAAGCCAGTGCTGACCGCCGATTGCAGGAAGGTCAGCAAACTGTCGTAGAACCCATCCACGTTGAGCAATCCCACCGGCTTGTCGTGGTAGCCGAGCTGGCGCCAGGTCCATACCTCAAAAAATTCCTCCAGCGTGCCAATGCCACCCGGCAAGGCCACAAAGGCATCGGCCAGCTCGGCCATGATGCGCTTGCGCTCATGCATGTTGTCCACGATATGCAGTTCGGTGCAGCCGGTGTGCGCCCATTCCTTCTCGACCAGTGCCTTCGGGATCACGCCGATGACCCGCGCGCCCGCCGCCAGCGCGGCGTCGGCCAGGATGCCCATCAGCCCGTTGCGGCCGCCGCCATACACCAGCTGGCCGTTGTGGCGGCCGATCCAGCTGCCGGTCTCTCGCGCCAGCGCTGCAAACGCCGGGCTGTTGCCGGGGCGCGAGCCGCAGTACACGCACAGGGAGAAGGCCGGTTTTGGTGAGGCTGTCGGTGCGGAATTCATGAAGTGAGCCGGTAAAAAATCGCCAGCGTCCAGGTGCCGGCGCACAGCAGCAGACTGAGCAGCACCGCCGCGCTGCCCATGTCCTTGGCGCGCTTGGACAGCTCGTGCCATTCGGGGCCGATGCGGTCGATGGCCGCCTCAATGCCGGTGTTGAGCAGCTCGACCATCAGCACCAGCATGATGCTGCCCGCCAGCACCGCCATCTCAACCCAGCTGCGGCCCACCCAGAAAGCGGCGGGGATGAGCAGCATCGCGGCAACAGCCTCCTGGCGGAAAGCCGTCTCTCTCCAGCCCGCGCGCAGGCCAGCCAGCGAATAGCCGGCGGCATGCCAGACGCGGTTCAGGCCCTTGCGGGCTTTTTGGGGATTGACGGCTGCTGTAGCCAGGGGAACTTGTTCAGGCATTGAAGAATTTTCTCTCAAGGAAGGGGCGCCTGGCGCGTCAGGACTGTTTCGATGCCAGGCTTTTTTCATTCGCCGAACCCTTCTTTTTACCAGTCGTGATCCAGGTGATCAGCCGTGTGCCGGCCCAGGCGTCGTGCCAGAACTGGCGCTGCGGATGAAAGCGGGCCAGGATGGCCCAGATGGCAACCCAGCCCATGGCCAGAACGGCGCCTTTCAGCGGCGGCAGTTCCAGCACCCAGCTGACACCCAGCGGCGGCAAGAACCACACCCAGCTGAGTGCGTAACGCAGCAGGGCGCGCTGCTGGGTGATGGGCCTGCCCTGCACATCGACCACGCGGATATGCCAAGTCTTCATCGCCAGTGTCTGGCCCTTGGCCCAGAACCAGACAAAGTAGATGCCAAAAACCACAAAAACAAAACCCTGCAGCGCATGGCGGTTGTCCATTGCGTTGCGCGTCTGGCTCAGGGTGCTGAACAGGTAGCCGGCAATGAAGACCACGCCGAACATCAGCATGCCTTCATAGACCCAGCAGGCCATGCGGCGCGGGATGGACGGTACCGGTATATCGTTGACTGTCAATTTAATAGCTTATGGTGAACGGCAGCACGGACGCTGCAGCACTGGGTGAGCAATAAAACTCCGGTGGCAACGCACCGGCAGGCTTTAGCGCTGAGGTGCTGTTCCGTTGCCGACAGGGGCTGGCTGGCCCGCAGGCAGCGCTGGCGTGCCGGGCAGTGGCGCCGGAGGCGAAGGCATGATTTTAGGCGCAGGCTTGTTGCCCGGCCTGCTGGCAGCCTGTGCGGGAAGCACCGCCAGTTTTTGCGGCGACACAGGCTTGATGGCCGTGGCCGCGCCCGTCGGTTTGGGACTGGCCTTGGATGCGAGCTTTTGCCTTTCCTCGGGACTCAAGGCCTGGTAGGCCTCCCACTTGGCCTTTTTTTCTTCAGGTGTCAGCTGCTTGGACAATTCCTTGGTCTTTCCGAAGTTCAGCCGTGCCTGAGCCCGCTGCTGAGGACTGAGGCTGACCCAGTCGCTCATGCGGCTGTTCAGGGTGGCCTGGCCTTCGGGCGGCAGCGCCGCATAGTTTTTGGAAATTTCAAGCCACTTGCGCTTTTGCGCCTCGCTCATGCCGGTATTCCAGCTCGATGCCAGCGGCGCCAGCGCTTTTTGCTGCAATGGGCTCAGCTCGGACCAGGCCGGGCCTGATGACGCCGGGCTGCCAGTCGCCGTCACCGCTGCGCTGGCAGGACTGGCGGATTTGGCAGGCTGCGCAAAACCATGCGATGACCAGCCAGTCAGCAGGGCTGCAACCGCCAGTCCGAGCGGGAATAACGATGGCCTGGATTTCATTGGAGGGGAGCAGCTGGTCGGGTAATTTTAAGAAACTGGACGAAGCCTGGGTCTGCAAACGCTGCCGGCGGCAGCTCATCCGTCAGGAGCGCAGCATCCACTTCGGCCAGTTCCTGCGCCCGGTTGTCATTTTGAAATGAATTGATCGCCAGCAACCCCACCACCAGCGCCACCAGCGGCAGCACCGAGCCAATCCGCCCCCACCAGCTCAGGCCTTCGTCCGCGCCCCAGCCCAGCGCTGCGCTGCCGCCGTTGCTGATGACAGCGGCAGCGGTTTGCGTCTTGGCCACCTTGCGTTGCGACACTGCCTGGGCGCGCGCTGCCCGCAGCCGTTCGGAGATGTCGTAGGGCAGCTCGGTGGTGCCGGCCGAAAGGTAGGCGACAGTTTTGAGTGCGAAACGGTCTTGCAGGGCAACTGCTTTTTTTTGAGGTGAATTCATCATAGTTTTATGCCTTTGGCGCTCAGTGCTTTGCTCAGGGCGTGAACTGCACGGGAACAGTGAGTTTTGACGCTGCCTTCGGAGCAACCCATGGCGGCGGCAGTTTCAGCCACATCCATTTCCTCCCAGTAACGCATCAGAAACGCTTCCCGTTGACGGTTTGGCAGTTCCATTATTTCAACTTCAATCTCACGCAATATCTGCGCCCGCTCAGTGGCATCCTGGGCACTTTCCGTACCTTCTGAACTGGTCAGGTTCTCTAAAGTTTCAAGAAGATCAAAATCTCCATCATCGGCTGCCGAAGCAAACTCGCTCATGTTGGAGAAAAGCGCATTGCGGGTCTTGCGCCGCCGGAACCAGTCCAGCGTCGTGTTGGACAAGATTCGCTGGAAGAGCATGGGCAGCTCGGCAGCTGGCTTGTCCCCGTAATGCTGTGCCAGCTTCATCATGCTGTCTTGAACGATATCGAGCGCGGCTTCTTCATCGCGGACGTGATAAATGCTGCGCTTGAAGGCCCGTTTTTCAACGCTTTTCAAAAAATCAGAAAGTTCTTGTTCGGTTGCCAACGGTGTAGTTCCGGGTTGTCCAGCATTTTTTATTGGCTTGGGCTGTCTCGATGCAGGCGGGCTTGAGCATTTTGGTGCCTTTCAAGCGTACAAAACTTCAGCTTGAAAATTATCGCACCAGGTTTTGCGCATGACAGCAGGCAAATACAGCACGGTGTCATAATGCTGCCTGCTCATCAAAAGGCAAACGGGTCATGGCTCGGCGGATTATGTTTCCGCTTATGGTCTTGGCCTCAAGTCTCGACGCTGCTCCACAAGAGCGGGCCAAGAGGCACCCTAGGTATTTCGTTAGAGAAATTCACAAAGGTTCATCATGGAAATCTCAAAGGCGGAAATTGCTTCCGCAGCGGCAGCATCTGCCCAGACCAATCCTCAGGAACTCCGGGGCGCTGAAATCCTCGTGAAGTCGCTTCAGGCCGAAGGTGTCAAGTACATCTGGGGCTATCCGGGCGGCGCGGTTCTGCATATCTACGATGCTTTCTACAAGCAGGACACCATCCAGCATGTGCTGGTGCGCCATGAGCAAGCCGCAGTGCATGCCGCTGACGGCTACGCTCGCGCCACCGGCGATGTCGGCGTGGCGCTGGTTACCTCCGGCCCCGGCCTGACCAATGCCGTGACAGGCATTGCCACCGCCTACATGGACAGCATTCCGATGGTCATCATCAGCGGCCAGGTGCCGACTGCCGCCATCGGCCTGGATGCTTTTCAGGAATGCGACACCGTTGGCATCACGCGTCCCATCGTCAAGCACAACTTCCTGGTCAAGGATGTGCGGCACATGGCCGAGACGATGAAAAAGGCTTTTCATATTGCCCGCACCGGCCGGCCCGGCCCGGTCGTGGTGGATGTGCCCAAAGATGTGTCGTTCAACAAGACCCTCTACACGGGCTATCCGAAGAGCGTTGAAATGCGCTCCTACAACCCGGTCCGCAAAGGCCATGCTGGCCAAATTCGCAAGGCCCTGCATTTGCTGATGAGCGCCAAGCGGCCCTACATCTACACCGGTGGCGGCGTGCTGCTCAGCAACGCGTCACAGGAGTTGCGCACGCTGGTGGATATGCTGGGCTATCCCTGCACCAACACGCTGATGGGCCTGGGCGCCTATCCGGCGAGTGACCGGAAATTTCTCGGCATGCTGGGCATGCACGGCACGCTTGAAGCCAACAACGCCATGCAGAACTGCGACGTGCTGTTGGCAGTAGGCGCTCGCTTTGACGACCGGGTGATTGGCAACACCAAGCACTTTGCCCAGAACGAACGCAAGATCATCCACATCGACATCGATCCGTCGAGCATTTCCAAGCGCGTCAGGGTTGATATTCCCATCGTCGGCGATGTCAAGGATGTGCTGACCGAACTGATCGCCATGATCCGCGAATCGGGCCTGAAGCCCGATGCCGATGCACTTGGCGGCTGGTGGAGCACGATTGAAGAATGGCGCAAACGCGACTGCATGAAGTACAGCATGGGTTCGGGCGATGTGATCAAGCCGCAGTATGTGGTCGAGACGCTCTGGAACATGACCAAGGATGCCGATACCTATATCACGTCGGATGTGGGCCAGCACCAGATGTGGGCTGCGCAGTATTACAAGTTCGACGAGCCGCGCCGCTGGATCAATTCAGGCGGCCTAGGCACCATGGGTGTCGGCATTCCTTATGCCATGGGCATCAAGCTGGCCAAGCCCGATTCGGAGGTGTTTTGCATCACCGGCGAAGGCTCGGTGCAAATGTGCATCCAGGAGCTTTCGACCTGTCTGCAGTACAACACGCCGATCAAGATCGTCTCGCTCAACAACCGCTACCTGGGCATGGTGCGCCAGTGGCAGGAAATCGAGTATTCCGGCCGCTACAGCAGCAGCTACATGGACGCGCTGCCCAATTTCGTCAAGCTGGCCGAGGCCTACGGCCATGTCGGCATGCTGATCGAAAAGCCGCAGGATGTGGAGCCGGCGCTGCGCGAGGCGCGCAAGCTCAAGGATCGCACCGTGTTCATGGACTTTCGTACCGATCCGACTGAAAACGTCTTTCCGATGGTCAAGGCCGGCAAGGGCATCACGGAAATGCTGCTGGGGTCCGAAGACCTCTAACCGCTTCCGCCTTCTCATTCACCTCCCCATCCCCGTCAACTGACGAATCTATTGACTGCCGAGCCTGCGCATTACCGTGCGCGGGGGAGGGCAGCGAAAAGAGGAATCTTCCTATGAAGCACATCATTGCAGTTTTGCTGGAAAACGAGCCGGGCGCTCTTTCCCGTGTCGTCGGCCTTTTCTCGGCCCGCGGCTACAACATTGAAAGCCTGACCGTCGCGCCGACCGAAGACCCGACGCTGTCGCGCATGACGATCCAGACCTCGGGCTCTGACGACGTGATCGAGCAGATCACCAAGCACCTGAACCGCCTGATCGAAGTGGTCAAGGTGGTGGACCTGACCGAAGGCGCCTATACCGAGCGCGAACTCATGATGGTCAAGGTGCGGGCCGTCGGCAAGGAGCGCGAGGAGATGAAGCGCATGGCTGATATATTTCGCGGTCGGATTATTGATGTAACTGAAAAAAGCTACACGATTGAGCTGACGGGCGACCAGACCAAAAACGATGCGTTCCTGGAGGCGATTGACCGCAGCGCCATCCTGGAAACGGTGCGGACCGGTTCAAGCGGCATTGGCCGGGGCGAGCGGATTCTGAGAGTTTGAATTGTTGAAAGTCCGGCAGGCGGATAAGACAAGTTTTATTTTTTATAGCTGATTAATTAGGAGCGACAGATGAAAGTTTTTTACGACAAGGATTGCGATTTGAGCCTGATCAAGGGCAAAACTGTCGCCATCATCGGCTATGGCAGCCAAGGCCATGCGCACGCACAGAATTTGAACGACAGCGGCGTCAAGGTAGTGGTGGGCCTGCGCAAGGGTGGCGCTTCCTGGTCCAAAGTTGAAAAAGCCGGCTTGCAGGTTGCTGAAGTGGCCGATGCGGTCAAGTCAGCCGATGTGGTCATGATTCTGTTGCCCGACGAGCAAATCGGCGCGGTTTATAAGAACGATGTGGCACCCCACATCAAGCAGGGCGCTTCCCTGGTGTTTGCCCACGGCTTCAACGTTCATTACGGCGCGGTGATTCCGCGTGACGACCTCGATGTCTGGATGGTCGCTCCCAAGGCGCCAGGCCATACGGTGCGCAATACCTACACCCAGGGCGGCGGCGTGCCCCACCTGGTGGCGGTGCA
>JAQGNK010000131.1 GCA_028291905.1 Polaromonas sp. | reverse complement strand
TCTGCATGACTCCCTGCGGTCTGTTGCCAGCCGGAGTCGGGTGGTGTGCCGCGTTGCTTTTCTCACCAGCAGCCGTGCTATTGGCTTCAAAAAGACGCCTTGCAGCCGCTTCCGATCCGACTGCCGCAGCCTCGCCAGAGTGATGCAGGGCATCCCTACAGGTCAGCCAGCTGCAGCAGTTTCGCCAGCGCCTGGTCATGGATTCCCAGGCTGCGCAGCTTGTCGTAGGTCAGCTGGGCGTATTCGCGCGTCGTGCCGTAGCGGCCGCATGCGTTCGAAAAGATTTTTCGGTAGGCGTCCTCGCTGAGCACGCCGGTATGGCTGGGGCTGCGCCTGGACAGTGTGAAGGCGAGGGCGCTGACAGAACCCTCGGCGGTGTGGCAGCGCAGCCATTTCGGGTCGTACACCGCGTTGGTCATTTCGCGGTCCCACAGGGCGGGCAGGGCGGCGGCCACACGGTCCCTGGGCAGCCGAAACACCACGCCCCTGCAGCTGCCGCCGGGCAGCAGGCCGAACACCAGCCCGGGCAGCGCGGGCGTGCCGCGGTTGACGCGGCTCCACATTTTCAGCGCGCGGTGGTAGCCGCGCAGGGTGGCCATGCGCTCCTCGGCAAATTCAAACTCGGGCCGCCAGATCAGCGAGGCATAGGCAAAAATCCACAGGTCCGATTCGCCGTTCCATTGCTGCATGGCCGACCTGAGCATGGCGGCCGGGTCGCGGCGATTGCAAGCCGGGTCAAGGGGCATGAGGGCAGTATGTTGCACCGCACCACTTTACAATAAGGACCGTTTTTTAAAAAGGAAGTCAGCCATGTATTCTCAAGATGAGGACAGCCAACAACGCGTGGCTCTGTTTCTGGTGTTCGGCCTGGTGGCGGTGGTGGTGGCGTCGGTGCTGGCTTTCGGCGTCAACCACCGCGGTGCTTCAAGCAAGCCCGCCGCCGCGCCGGCAACCCGTGTGATGGCGATTTCGCCGGCCACGGTCACCACCGGCGGGCAGGCCGTGTCGGACGCCGCCAGCGTCAGGGTCGAGCAGGGCGTGGTGAAGTTCTACTTTGCCTCGGGCAAGGCCGACCTGGCCCCCGGCGCCAGCGAAGCCCTGGCCGATGTGGTCAAGGGCGCGCAGGCCGGCCGCAAGCTGGCCATCGGGGGCTTTCATGACGCGACCGGCAATGCGGCGCAAAACGCCGAGCTGGCCAAGCAGCGCGCGCTGGCCGTGCGCGAGGCCCTGAAGAACGCCGGCGTGGCGGAAAGTCAGATCGAACTCAGGAAACCCGAAGAAGTGACCGGCACCGGCAGCAACGCCGAAGCCCGCCGGGTCGAGATCAGCCTTCTTTGAAGGGCATCAGCGCCGGCTGCCACGCCGCAAACCTGACGAAAAACCCGCAGCGGCCAGCGCCCTGCGGGTTTTTTCATGCGCTATTTTGGTAACCCCGAAGTAACAATCGGCTGACAAAAACGGTGGTAACCCGTTACCATACGAGGGTTGAGAAAATAAGTAATAAAGTTACATCATCATCGTCAAACGACGCCATTGAAAGGTTGCACCGCATGACACTTCATTCCGCCATTTCAGACATCACCGCCCGCATCATCGAGCGCAGCGCGCCGAGCCGCAGGGCCTACCTGGCGCAGCTGCAGGCCGACAGCAACCGCAAGCCCAGCATGGACCGCATGGGCTGCGCCAACATTGCCCACGCGGTGGCCGGCATGCCGCTGGACGACCGTTTCAAGGTGGTGACCGAGCGAAAGCCCAACATCGGCATCGTCACCTCGTACAACGACATGCTGTCGGCCCATACCCCGCTGCAGAGCTACCCGGACCTGATCAAGGACGAGGCCCGCAAGCACGGCGCCACCGCGCAGGTGGCCGGCGGCGAGCCGGCCATGTGCGACGGCGTGACCCAGGGCACCAGCGGCATGGAACTGAGCCTGTTCAGCCGCGACGTGATCGCCATGGGCACGGCGGTCGCCCTGTCGCACGACATGTTCGACGCCGCACTGATGCTGGGCGTGTGCGACAAGATCGTGCCGGGGCTGCTCATCGGCGCGCTGCAGTTCGGGCACCTGCCCACCGTGTTCGTGCCGGCAGGCCCGATGCCGTCGGGCCTGCCGAACAAGGAAAAAGCCCGCATCCGCGAGCTGGCCGCGCAGGGGCTGGTCGGGCGCGACGCGCTGTTAGAGGGCGAACTCAAGTCCTACCACAGCCCCGGCACCTGCACCTTCTACGGCACCGCCAACAGCAACCAGATGCTGATGGAGGCAATGGGCCTGCATGTGCCCGGCACGGCCTTCGTGCAGCCCGGCGATGCGCTGCGCGGCGAGCTGACCCGCGAGGCGGCGCGCACTGTCCTTGGCATCATCAAATCGAAGCGTTACGCGCCCATCGGCCAGGTGGTCGATGAGCGCGCCATCGTCAACGCCATGGTGGCGCTGCTGGCGACCGGCGGCTCGACCAACCACCTGATCCATTGGGTCGCGGTGGCGCAGTCGGCCGGCATCGTCATCGACTGGGACGACTTTTCGGCGCTGTCCGATGTGGTGCCGCTGCTGACCCATGTGTACCCGAGCGGCAGCGCCGACGTGAATGCCTTTCAGGCCGCAGGCGGGCCGGGGCTGGTGATCCGCGAGCTGCTCGACGCCGGCCTCATGCACGAGGACGTGCTGACGGTGCGCGAAGGCGGCATCCGCGAATACACCCGCGTGCCGGCGATGGACGGCGAGGGCGGACGGCTGGCCTGGCACGATGTGGGCGACTCCAAGGACGACACCATCGTGCGGCCCGCCGACCGGCCCTTCAGCGCCAGCGGCGGCCTCAAGCTGCTGACCGGCAACCTGGGCCGCAGCGTGATCAAGGTGTCGGCCGTGCCCGACGACCGGCATGTGATCGAAGCGCCGGCGCGGGTGTTCGACTCGCAGGATGATTTGCAGCGGGCCTTCAACGCCGGCGAACTGGCTAGGGATGTGGTCTGCGTGGTGCGCTGGCAGGGGCCGCAGGCCAACGGCATGCCCGAGCTGCACAAGCTCACGCCGCCGCTGGCGGTGCTGCAGGGCCAGGGCTTCAAGGTGGCGCTGGTGACCGACGGGCGCATGAGCGGCGCGTCGGGCAAGGTGCCCGCCGCCATTCATGTGTCGCCCGAGGCGGCGGCCGGCGGGCCGCTGGCCAAGGTCATCGACGGCGATGTGATCCGCGTCGATGCGCTCACGGGCCAGTTGCAGGTGCTGGTGCCCAAGATCGCGTGGGACGCGCGGCCGGTCAGCATCATGCCGGACGAATTGCGCCGGCGCAACGCCATCGGCATGGGCCGGGGCCTGTTTTCGGGCATGCGCGCCCGTTCATTAACTGCGGAAGAAGGAGCCATGTCATGGATGTAACGATGGATGTCAGCGTCAAATTGAGCGCGTTGCAGGTGATGCAGGATGCGCCGGTGATTCCGGTGATCGTGCTCAATGATGTCAAGCAGGCGGTGCTGCTGGCCCGCGCCCTGGTGGCTGGCGGCATCCGCATGCTCGAAGTCACCCTGCGCACGCCGCAGGCGCTGGCCTGCATCGAGGCCATCGCCCGCGACGTGCCCGAGGCGGTGGTCGGCGCCGGCACGGTGCGCAGTGCCGCCGACGCCCAGGCCGTCGCCATGGCCGGCGCGCGGTTTGCCGTCAGCCCCGGCTACACCCGCACGCTCGGCCAGGCCTGCCGCGACGCCGGCCTGTCGCTGCTGCCCGGCGTGGCGACCGGCAGCGAGATCATGATGGCGCAGGAAGACGGCTTGACCGAGCTGAAGTTCTTCCCGGCCATGCAGGCGGGCGGCCCGACCATGCTCAAGGCCTGGAGCGGCCCCTTCCTCGATGTGAAGTTCTGTCCGACCGGCGGCGTGTCGATGGCCAATGCGGCCGAATTCCTGGCGCTGCCCAACGTGGTCTGTGTTGGCGGCTCCTGGCTGACGCCGGCCGATGCGGTGGCGAGCGGCGACTGGGCGCGGGTGACGGCGCTGGCGCGGCAGGCGTGCGGGCTGGCGCACCTGCCCGCGTAGGCCCTGGAGGCGGGGTCTTGTTCCAACCCGCACTAAAACGATAACTGCGTTGCTTCGCCTTGCCGTGCTAAAGCCTGTTCTCTGCCTTCGCGCCTTGTTCTCGCTTCCAATACGAACTGGAATCAGGTAATTTATCGATCAAATCGGGCTGTGGCACAAGCGCTGCCTGCGCATTCAGCTATCAAAAAAGTAGTGAATGCCAGCCCCTGGGTCGCGCAGTGCCCGCCTGCTGCGGGTTTTTTGAAGTAAACATGCTCCAGCGCAGGCGGTTAAAGCGCAAGCAGCTATTGAAATAATAGCGAGCTTGCGCTGAAGCCCGGTTCTCGCAGACCAGCACCACTGGTTTTTCAGGTGCCGATGCCGCCTGATGCCCCGACCTGTGCAGCATGCATCAGCGTTGGGCTTTGTCTCGAATTCTTCAGTTATCCGGAATGCCTGCGGCAAACCATGCGCCGGCGGCGTTGGCCGCGAAATTACGGATCAGCAGGATCGGTGTCGCACAAGGGCTGGGAAGCGCGCTCGTCAGCGTTCCCCGTATGTGGAAATTGCCGCTGGCATCAAGGTCCGCAGCGGGCGACTGAAGTTGCGTCTCGCCACAGAACACGGTCGCCACCACCTGGCGTGGAAGGCCAGGCAGCCCGATGGCATTGCCGCCCCCCAGAAGCAGGCCTTCTCCCTTCACCGAGATGCTTCCATCGGGCCGGACCGCCGCGCGAAGCCTCTCGATCACCCATGGCCGCCCGCCGGGCGCGATGCCGCGCACGTCGTTGGGCGCCAGCACGCCATTGACGGAAGCGAAGGGCGTCGAGCCGATGCCCCCGCGAAATTCGAGCCGGCCCTCATCGGCCATGGCTGGCCAGATGCAGCCCAGCGCCAATGCGCCCGCAGCCGCTGAGATCAATGCTTTTTTCATGACAAACTCCTTTTGAAACGACAGGGAATCAACGCAGTGAACGAATGGCCGCAGAGCCGCTTCGGTTGGGGCGGCAGCAATCCACGCACAGCCTCCTGCCCGGGGCCGCCGCCCCATGCGGCGGCAGTCGCGCCCGCCGGTGCAAGGGCAGGCGGCCGCGCGGGCTGAGCCAAACCCGGCGCAAATGGGTTGTTCCCGATGAACTGCACCATGGCGCCTCCTTTTCGTTTGAGTGTTGACGGGCTATTTTTTCCGTCACTGGTCTTTTCAGGGGCGATGGGGCCGGGCGCCGTCCGAACCATGTCAATGCGAGAATGGAGACAGCTTCATAAAGGGCAGGATGCCCGTTGTGCGTCCCCGGCGCCCCACTTCCTTGATGCAAAACATGTCATCGGCTGCGTTCATGCCGTTTGGCGAGGCGAAGGTGCTCACCGAATGGCCGTTGGGCAGGCACAGCGAGGGATGGTCGAAAGGCGCCTTTTCCATGCGGACCCGCTCGTCCGTCAATGAGAGCAGAAAGCGCACCAGGTCGATCTTTTCGGTTTCGCTCAGGCCCAGCGGCTGGATGTCGGGCGCCAGGTTGTCGCGGTTCTCAATGCCGAAGTCGCCGCCCCGGTTGTAAAAATCGACGACCTGCATCAGCGTTGACTTCCCGCCGTTGTGAAAGTAGGGGCCTGTCAGCTCGACATTGCGCAGTCCGGGCGTCTTGAAGGCGCCATCGACATTCACATCCGCGACAGCGGGAACGGCGTACTTGCCAGGCTTGAAGCCATTGCCGAGCAAGCCGGCCGCCTCGGCCCGGCCGCCGGGACCCTTGATGGCAAAAAGCATGCTCTCGGACAAGGGCAGGGGTGGCTCCATGCCGTCATGGCCGCCAATGCCGATGTCGTCCAGCGTGGGCCGCACGCCGATGTTGTAAAAGCCGTTGTCGTAGGTCTTGGTTTTGCCATTGGCCATCACCATGGTTTCCAGTCTTTCCTTGATGACGTTGCGAAACGAGGCATTGGTCAGCTCGGCGCCGCCATGGCAATTGATGCAGCGCCCCTTTCCCTGAAAGATCACGAAGCCGGCTCGCTCGCTCTCGCTGAGCCGGGCGGCGTTGCCTGCGGCATATTGGTCGAAACGGCTGTCGTCGGCAACCAGCGTTTCTTCATACATCTGCATGGCCAGCGAGAAAAACAGCCCAAAGTTGGCCTCTAGCTGGCTGACCCTCTCGTCCAGGGCCAGCGCCGCGCGCCAGGCGCGGCGCTGGCGCAGGTCCATGGACCTGAACTCCCTGGCCTCGGCCCGGGTGAAGCGGATGATGTCGGGCGCCTGCCAGTAGGCCTGCCTGAAGGCCCGTTTGACCAGCGCCTGGTAGGTGGGCCGGTTGTTGGCGAATCTTCCCAGCACGCTGTCGTCGCTGGCGATTTTCTGGCCGCTCAAGATGTCCTGGTCAAGCAGCTTTTTCCCCAGATGAACAAAAGTCCGGTCGCTGCAGCTCATCTCGGTTCCCGACAGGGGCGGGCCGGAGCCCTGGGACGCCAGCGATGAGGAGGGAATCGCGACCTTGACCTTGCGAAGAATGCCGGCCTCCCGTTTCCATACCAGGGCGCTCTGGTTTCTCAGGCCGAACGGGTCGCCGCCGTTGAAGACGTTGTTGCCGCGCCCGTCCCAGAAATTTCTGAAATTGAAAACTGCATTGATGACGCTGGGCGTGTTGCGCGGCTCGACCCGGCGGCTGTTGAGCGCGCCCAGGTGAAAGCCGTCCGGGTCCGCCGAATAGCTGCAGCTGTCGGCCGCCGCCTCTTTCTTGGTGATGTTGAGCTTTTCGAAGGTGCCATTGAAAACGCCCTGCGACGAGGCAACGTCATTGATGTCGATTC
>JAQGNK010000089.1 GCA_028291905.1 Polaromonas sp. | reverse complement strand
TTGCTCCTTCCCCCGCTGGGGGAAGGTCGGGATGGGGGTCTCCCCGAATCCGCACCCGGCCAATCCAGGCGCTGAACATGCGTCAGACCTGGATGAAAAGGCTGAAAGCTGGCGTTCAACCACCGCTGGCCCCCATCCCAGCCTTCCCCCAGCGGGGGAAGGAGCAAGAGCAGCGTGTCCTGACAAGATGTGTGCATACGGTAGCCAGCGGGGGAAAAGCCAAGAAGCAGCGTGCATTGAAAAGATGGCTGACATGCGCTGGATTTTTGCGCATCATCCTGCCCGCCCAGGCGGGCAGGATGCTGGCTCAAGCGTTGCCGCGCACGTCGAATTCCACCTTCCAGCGCTCGCCGCCCTGGGTGGCCACCGCCGTCAGCTCCAGCGTGCCGGTGTCGGTGGCCACGGCCTGCAGCCGCACCTGCACCACTTCGCCGGCCTGCCGGCCTTCGGCGGGCAGGGTCGCCTGGATGTCGCCCAGCGCCTGCAGCTCGTCGGGCTGCCAGAACTCCAGCAGCGTGCCCAGCTGGTCCTGCCGGCGCACCGACGAGCCGAAAAAGCGCAGGTGCATCGGCTCGCCCACGACCAGGCCGAACTCCTGCGTCTGCAAATCAGCCTCGATGCCTTCTTCCATGCCGAAGGGCGCGATGCACAGCGCCTGCACCGGCGGCTCGAAGCCCGGAATGGCGGGCATGGCCGACTCGACCGCCACGTAATAGGCGCGCGCCGTGCCGCCGCGAATCCGCACGCCCTGGCCGCGCCGCACATAGCCGTAGTAGGCCGCGCCGCGCGCCACCGCCAGGTCCATGTCGCCGCCGCTCAAGGCCCGCGCCGGCGGCGCGTTCTCGGCGTTCAGCCAGCTGTTGAGCGTCTCCAGCGTGCGCTCGGTCAGGATCTCGGACTTGAAGACGCCGCCGTTGAACAGCACCGCCGTCGGGTGCAAAAAGGTGGCGTTCGCATCGACCTGGCCGGCAAAGCCTTCCAGCTCGGCGGTCGCGCCGGCCTGCCGCCCCAGCAGCGCGGCCAGGTGGCGGGTGACGCCGGCGTCCTGCGCATACGGCAGGCCCAGCTGGGTCAGGCCGCCCCTGGCGCGGCTGGCCGGGCGCGCGGCGGCGGGGACTTCCGGGAAAAAGCCTTCGAGCAGCGTGGTGCGCACCTCGGCCTGGGTCAGCTCGGTGCGGATCGAGCCGCCGATCAGCTTGGAGCCCCGGCTCGGCACCACCAGGGGCTGCGCCTCCAGCGCGGCATTGGACAGCAGGCTTTCCTTGGCGCTGCGGCAGGCGTAGGTCAGCGCCCGCATCTGCCACGGGTCGAGCTGCTTGCCTTCGCCGGCCAGCTTGCGGGCCACCACATGCGCCAGCGTCAGGTCCATGTTGTCGCCGCCGAGCAGGATATGGTCGCCCACCGCCACCCGGTGCAGCTCCAGGCTGCCTTCGCGCTCGAGCACCGCGATCAGCGAAAAGTCGCTGGTGCCGCCGCCCACGTCGATCACCAGGATGATCTCGCCCGGTTTGACATCCTTGCGCCAGCGCCCGCCGCTGGCCTGGATCCAGTTGTAGAGCGCGGCCTGGGGTTCCTCCAGCAAGGTCAGCTCGCGGTAGCCGGCGGCATGCGCGGCCTCGGCCGTCAGCTCGCGGGCGGCCGGGTCGAACGAGGCCGGAATCGTGATGGTCACGTCCTGCGCGTCGAACGGCGCTTCGGGGTGGGCGTTGTTCCAGGCGTCGCGCAGGTGCGCCAGGTAGCGGGTCGAGGCTTCGAGCGGCGAGATGCGGGCGACTTCGGGCGGCGCATCGGCCGGCAAAATCGCCGCCCGCCGGTCCACGCCGGGGTGGCAGAGCCAGCTTTTGGCGCTGGACACCAGGCGGATCGGCGTCAGCGCGCCACGGGCGCGGGCAAATTCGCCGACGGCGAAATCCTGGCCGGCGGCCCAGGGCAGCGCCAGCTCGCCGGGCGCCAGCTCGCTGGCATGCGGCAGGTACAGGAAGGACGGCAGCAGCGGCTGGTTTTCAACCGCGCCGGGCGCCGTCAGCTGCGGAATGTCGAGCACGCCGTAGCTGGTCTTTTCGCCGTCGCTGGCGCCGATGTCCACATAGGCCAGCGCGCTGTGGGTGGTGCCCAGGTCGATGCCGATGGAGAACTTCGGCTGCTTCAGGCCGGTGTCGGTCATTTTTTCGTTCATCGCGGCGCTCACAGCTCCACCTCCGCCTGGGCCAGCACCGTGGCGTCATGGGCGGGGGCCAGCTTGGGCAGGCGGATTTCAGTGGCGCGCCAGCCCCGGTGGCTCAGCGCGCCGTCAAAAGGCGGCTGGCCGACCACGTTGCCGGTCAGGCGAATCGCGTGGGCGTCGAAGCCGGCGTTCAGCGTAATGCGGCTGCCCTCGGCCTCGGGGCGGATGGGCGACAGCGTGAAATGCTCGCGCAGCACCTTGGCGCAGCCTTCATGCACCAGCCGCGCCGCGCCGCCGATGTCGGCGTCGGAGTAGCCGGCCAGGCTTTCCTGGGTAAAGTCGATCAGCCGGGCTTCGCGCTGCAGCAGCGCCAGCAGCTGCAGCGCGGCGTCGGGCGTGGCGATCCTGAGCGGCGCAGGGGCCACAACCGGGGCCGGGGCAGCGGGCGCAGGCTCGGCGTCTTCGCGCAGGCCCTGCACGCGGCCGGCGTAGAGCGGATTGGACAGGCTGCTGAAGAAGGCGCCGAAGGCAATCGGTATGCGCTGCAGAAAAGAGGGGTTCGCGTCGGGTGTCGGTTGACTCATCAAAGGGCTCCTGAAAACGCCGGCCTGGGGCCGGATATGAGATGTATTGCGCGGGAATCAAAAATGATGGTGGCAAGCGCTGCCGGTGGCCGGGCCATGGCTGGCTTGCCGGGCAGAAGTTTGCAAAGCCGGACGCCGGACGCCCGCCGCCTGGCTTTTGCATCCCGCATGGCAGGAGTCTATTGTCTCCAGAAAAAACCGACGCCATCCGGCACGGGCCAGGGTTTTTGGCAGCCAGCGGCGCTGGCCCATGGCTGCCTTGCGTGAAAGCAGTGGCGCGGCCTTTCATAAGCCCCAGAGCACATCAACACCCTGTTTTCAAGCCAAATCGGCCTCTAGCGCATACAGTTATTGCGCCACAAGCTATTTAATTCATAGCGAAATCCAGCCTGCACCGTCCAGGCCGCAGCCAGCCCGAGCTGCATTTTTAAAAGCCATCATGCGGTCAGCCGGCTCGCCGGGCGCCAGCCCGCCGCCTCCGGCCTGAACGGCATGGATATTGCTGTCTGCAGCTTGTCGTTCAGCTTGAAGAAAAACCGCCAGATGAAGGGATTTTTTGCCGCCGACCGGCCTGCCGGGCTTGACCGGCAGCGCGAAGTGGCCTGGAGTTTGCCAGCCGGACGGCCCTTAAAACTGTGTATATTGATGTGAATCCGATTCCAACGCGTTGTCAACCCATTGCGCATGCTGCTCCAATCCGCCCTGCCTCACCCGCACGCAGGGCAGACCTTTTCACCCTCCGCTCCCAACGCATCCCCTCGGGCAAGGCGCGCACCGCCTGCCCCGCGCTAACTCTATAAAGGCAAGCTCCATGGCCATTCGCGTCGCACTGCACCACAAGACCAGCTACCACTACGACCGCCTGGTCGCCCTGTCGCCGCATGAAGTGCGGCTGCGCCCCGCCCCGCATGCCCGCACGCCGATCCTGTCGTATTCGCTCACGGTGCAGCCCGAGCAGCATTTCATCAACTGGCAGCAGGACCCCTACGGCAACTACATCGGGCGCTTCGTCTTTCCTGAAAAATCGGACCGGCTGGAGTTCACGGTCGATCTGGTCGCCGACATGACGGTCATCAACCCGTTCGATTTCTTCGTCGAGAAATACGCCCAGTTCTTCCCGTTCAGCTACCCGGCGCAGCTCAATGGCGAACTGAGCGCGTACCTCAAAAGCGAGGAACCCGGCCCGCTGCTGACCCAGTGGGTCGAAACCGCCAGGCGCGAGGTGCTCAGGGACAACCTGGCCACCAACGATTTCCTGGTCGCCCTCAACCAGCGGCTGCAGGGCGACATCGCCTACCTGCTGCGCATGGAGCCCGGCGTGCAGACGCCCGAGGACACGCTGGCGAAAGCCTCGGGCTCGTGCCGCGACAGCGGCTGGCTGCTGGTGCAAATTTTGCGCGAGTTCGGCCTGGCGGCGCGCTTCGTTTCGGGCTACCTGATCCAGCTCAAGGCCGACCAGCAATCGCTCGACGGCCCGAGCGGCACGGCGGTCGATTTCACCGACCTGCACGCCTGGACCGAGGTCTATATTCCGGGCGCCGGCTGGATCGGGCTGGACCCGACCTCGGGCATGCTGGCCAGCGAAGGCCATATTCCGCTGGCCTGCACCGCGCTGCCCTCGTCGGCGGCGCCGGTCAGCGGCTTCACCGACAAGGCCGAGGTCACCTTCTTCCATGAGATGACGGTCACCCGGATTCATGAAGACCCGCGCGTCACCAAGCCCTACAGCGAAGACGACTGGCACAAGATCGACCAGCTCGGCCAGCAGGTCGATGCCGACCTGAAGCAGCAGGACGTGCGCCTGACGCAGGGCGGCGAGCCGACCTTCGTCTCGATCGACGACATGGACGGCGCCGAGTGGAACACCCTGGCCCACGGCGCCAAGAAGCGCGAGCTGGCCGGGCAGCTGATGCACCGCCTGAAGAACCATTTCGCGCCCGGCGGCATGCTGCACTACGGCCAGGGCAAGTGGTATCCGGGCGAGCCGCTGCCGCGCTGGGCGCTCAACATCTACTGGCGTGTGGACGGCCAGCCGATGTGGCTCGATGAAACCCTGTTTTCGGACGAAACCACGCCCGAAGGCTACGGTGACGACGAGGCCCAGCGCTTTGCCGCCCAGCTGGTCAAGACCCTGGGCCTGCCGGCCAGCAGCCAGATTCCGGCCCACGAGGACGTGATGCTGCAGGCGCAGATCGAGCAGCGGCTGCCGGCCAACCTGGACCCCCTCAAGGCCGACCTGAAGGCGCCCGAGCAGCGCCGGCGCCTGGCCCGCCTGCTGGAGCACGACCTGGGCCGGGTGGTGGGCTATGTGCTGCCGATCAAGCCGAAAGAGCTGGACCCGAACATCGCCTTGGGCACCGCCTGGCGCACCTCGGCCTGGCCGCTCAAGCGCGAGAACCTGTACCTGACCGAAGGCGATTCGCCGATGGGCCTGCGCCTGCCGCTTAATTCGCTGCCCTGGGTGATGCCTGACGAGATGCCGGAGGATTTCGACATCGACCCATTCGCGCCGCGCGATGCGCTGCCGGCGGAAAGCGCCGCCAAGCGGGCCGCCGCCAGCCGCCGCAAGGCCGGCCTGGCGGAGGATGCGGGCAATGCCAGCCCGGAGCCGCGCGAGGTCATCCACACCGCGCTGTGCGTCGAGGTGCGGGCCGGGCGCCTGTATGTCTTCATGCCGCCGCTCAAGCGCATCGAGGACTACCTGGCGCTGGTCACGGCGGTGGAGAGCACCGCGTCCAAGCTCCGGCTCAAGCTCTGGGTCGAGGGCTACCCGCCGCCGCGCGACCCGCGCATCAAGCTGCTCAGCGTCACGCCCGACCCCGGCGTGATCGAGGTGAACATCCACCCGGCGGCCAGCTGGAACGAGCTGGTCTACAACATGACCACGCTCTACGAGGAGGCGCGGCTGACGCGGCTGGGCACCGAGAAGTTCATGGTCGACGGCCGGCACACCGGCACCGGCGGCGGCAACCATGCCACGCTGGGCGGCGCCACGGCCGAGGACAGCCCGATGCTGCGCCGGCCCGACCTGCTCAAAAGCCTGATCACCTACTGGCAGAACCATCCGGCGCTGTCGTACCTGTTCTCGGGCACCTTCATCGGCCCGACCAGCCAGGCGCCGCGCGTCGATGAGGCGCGGGACGACAACCTGTATGAGCTGGCCATCGCTTTTCAGCAGATGGACAAGGTGCTGCCCACCATGCACCCCGGCGACAAGCCGTGGATGGTGGACCGGCTGCTGCGCAACCTGCTGGTCGATCTGACCGGCAACACCCACCGCTCCGAATTTTCCATCGACAAGCTGTATTCGCCCGACGGCCCGACCGGCCGCCTGGGCCTGGTCGAGTTCCGCGCCTTTGAAATGCCGCCGCACGAGCGCATGAGCTTGCTGCAGATGCTGCTGCTGCGCGCCCTGGTGGCTAGGTTCTGGCGCCAGCCCTACCAGGCCAAGCTGGTCAACTGGGGCACGGCGCTGCACGACCGCTGGATGCTGCCGCACTTCGTGGCGCAGGACATCCGCGACGTGGTGCGGGACCTGCGCGCCTCGGGCTATGCGTTCGAGGAGCATTGGTTCGACCCGTTCATCGAGTTCCGCTTCCCGCGCTTCGGCACCGTGGTGTATGAAGGCGTGGAGCTGGAGCTGCGCCAAGCCATCGAGCCGTGGAACGTGCTGGGCGAGGAAATGACCGGCGGCGGCACCGCCCGCTATGTCGATTCGTCGGTCGAGCGCATGCAGCTGCTGGTGCGCGGGCTGACCGACGGGCGCCATGTGATTTCCTGCAACGGCCGCATGCTGCCGCTGCACCCGACCGGCATTCCGGGCGAATTTGTCGCCGGCGTGCGCTTTCGGGCCTGGAGCCCGTGGTCGGCGCTGCATCCGACGATCCGCATCCAGGCGCCGCTGACGTTTGACCTGGTCGATACCTGGAGCGGCCGGGCGATTGGCGGCTGCACCTACCATGTGGCCCATCCGGGCGGGCGCAGCGAGGAGCATTCGCCGGTCAACGCCAACGCGGCCGAGGCCCGGCGCTTTGCCCGCTTCTGGTCGCACGGCCACACGCCCGGCCCGATGACGGTCTACAAGGAAGACTTGAACCCCGGCTTTCCGATGACGCTCGACCTGCGCTGGAACGCTTGGTAACGTGGTAATTCGCGCCGCGTCCGGCTGGGGGCCAGCCGGCGCATTGCCTTTTCCAGCGGCTGGCGTATGCACACAGCCTGTCAAGGCAAGCTGATCCGGCTCTTCCCCGCTGGGGGAAGGAGCAAAACGGGAGCGGCGGGGATTTCTAGCGCATTTCATGCATCAAACAGGCTTCCAGCGCAGGCAGTACCTGCGCTGGAAGCTATTAATTCAGTAGCATTTTTAGTACTCCTGCCAGCAGCTGGCGGGAAGCACGGCCGGCGCCTCGCCTTGCCAGGCCGCAGGAATAAAAAAGCGCCGGGCGTGTGGAAAGTTGCCGGCGCCCGTCAAGAGCTTGACGCGCTAATCCGCTACGATAAGGCGCTTCAGCGGCCGCGCCAGGCTGCACGCCAACACAGGGCCGCCCCGACCCAGGGCGCATCGGCAGGCCCCGGGTGGAGACCTCAGTTCCAGCGCGCCCCTTGCCACAGAAACAAGCCGAAAAATGCTCAAACAACTGCTCGCCGACTACCCGGTCGCCGCCAATAGCTACGACGAAATGCTGGACTCGGCGAACCAGACGCGGGCGCACTGGCGCCCCATGCTGGACAGCCTGGCCAGGGAGTCGCCGGAAGTGATGCGCCAGCGCATCGAAATGGTGCAGCGCGAGGTCCGGGAAAACGGCGTCACCTACAACGTCTATACCGACGCCAAGGGCGTGCAGCGCCCCTGGGACCTGAACGTGCTGCCGCTGATCCTGCCGCACCAGGAATGGGCCGGCATCGAGGCGGCGGTGACGCAGCGCGCCACCTTGCTCAACCAGATCCTGGCCGACGTGTACGGCGAGCAAAAACTGCTGGAGCAAGGCCTGCTGCCGCCGGCGCTGATCCATGACCATGCCGGTTTTTTGCGGCCCTGCCACGGCATGAAGCACACCGGCGGCATCGCCCTGCATTTTTATGCGCTGGACCTGGCCCGCGCCCCGAACGGCCGCTGGTGGGTGGTGGCCGACCGGACGCAGGCGCCGTCGGGCGCCGGCTATGCGCTGGAGAACCGCTCGGTCATCGCCCGTACCTTCCCGGACCTTCTGCGGGATATGAAGGTGCAGCCGCTGGCCGGCTTCTTCAACACGCTGCGGGAAAGCCTGTCCCACTGGGGCCGCCAGTGCGCGGCCAACGGCAACGGCGCCATGCCGCTGACAGGCAGCGAAGCGCCGCTGATCGTGCTGCTCACGCCCGGCCCCTACAACGAGACTTATTACGAGCAGGCCTACCTGGCGCGCTACCTGGGCCTGCCGCTGGTCGAGGGCAGCGACCTGACGGTGCGCAATGGCATCGTCTGGCACAAGACACTCTCGGGCATGCAGCGGGTGCATGTGATCATGCGGCGGGTCGATGACGACTACTGCGACCCGTTGGAGCTGCAGGCCGACTCGGCGCTGGGCGTGGCCGGGCTGACCGAGGCGGCGCGGCGCGGCAACGTGCTCATCACCAACAGCCTGGGGTCGAGCCTGCTGGAATCGGGCGCGCTGCTGGGCTTTCTGCCGGCGCTGTGCGACCGCCTGCTGGGCCAGTCGCTCAAAATGCCGTCGGTCGCCACCTGGTGGTGCGGCGAAGCGCCCGCGCTGGAGCAGGTGATCAACCGGCTCGACAAGCTGATCATCAAGCCGAGCTTTCCGCAGCTGCGCCAGCATCCGGTCTTTGGCCAGGACCTCAAGGGCGCCGAGCGCGCCGCCTTCATTGCCAAAATGCGCGCCAACCCGAAGAACTTCGTGGCCCAGGAGCTGGTGCGGCTGTCGCAGGCCCCGGTGTGGAAGGAAGGGCCGCCCGGCGGCCTGAGCGCCTCGGCCATCGGCCTGCGGGTCTATGCCTGCGCCACGCCGAACGGCTATGTGGTCATGCCCGGCGGCCTGACGCGGGTGGCCACCGGCCCGGATGCGCGGGTCATCACGATGCAGCGCGGCGGCGGCAGCAAGGACACCTGGGTGCAGAGCAGCGCGCAGGTCGGCACCCACAGCCTGCTCAAGCGCTCCATCACCAGCCGCGACCTGATCCGGGACGACACCCACCTGTCCAGCCGCGTGGCCGAGAACCTGTTCTGGTTTGGCCGCAACGCCGAGCGCTGCGACAACATTGCCCGCCTGATGCGGGTCGCGCTCAATGTGCTGTTCAATGTCCGGCATGAAAAGCGCGGCGCCGAATGGCCGGTGGTCGAGTCGCTATGCGCCTGGTACCACCTGATCGATGCCAAGCTGCTCAAACCGGTGCCGCGCCCTGGGCCCGGCGAAGGGCAGGCGCAGGACTACCTGGAGGCGTCCCGCTTCAACGATGCCCATATCGAGGCGACCTTGATGTTGGCGGTGGTGTCGCCCGAGGTGCCTGGGCTGGCCCGGCAGCAAAAGCAGCTGCACCACCTGGCCAGCCAGCTCAGCGAGCGCCTGTCGCCCGACAACTGGCGCGCCCTGAACCGCATGCTTCAGCGCGTCCCGGCCAGCAGCAGGAAACTGTCCCAGTCGGAGGCCATGACGATTCTCGATGACGCCACCGCCTCCCTGATGATGATGTCGGGCTTTGCGCTTGACGGCATGAGCCGCGACCTGGGCTGGCGCTTTTTGTCGCTGGGCCGGCGGCTGGAGCGGCTGCAGTTCCAGAGCACGGTGCTGCAGCGCGCCCTGGGCATGGAGGGCAACGGCAGCCTGGACTGGCTGCTCGAACTCTCGGACTGCATGGTCACCTACCGCACCCGCTACCGCACCCAGTCCGAATGGCTGCCGGTGCTCGATCTGCTGCTGCTCGATGAAAGCAATCCGCGCTCGGTGCTGTTCCAGGTCAAGGGCATCCTGAAGGGCCTGCAAAAGCTCGCCCTGACCTACGGCGCCTGCGGCGAGGAACGGCTGGTGCCGCTGAAGGAGGAACTGCTGGGCCTGGTGCCCGAAACCGACCTGTACTGCGGCAATGCCCGGCTGGTCAACCTGCTCTACCGCATCAAGTCGGTCAGCGAGGCCCTGTCCGAGCAGATCAGCGTGCAGTTCTTCAGCTACACCGGCCAGCGCTCCCAGAGGACGCGCGCAGCATGAGCAGCAACATGACCCTTTCAGAGCCCAGGGCCGCTTCAAGCGTGCGCTACCGCGTGGTGCATCAGACCCGCTACACCTACCAGCGCCTGGTCACGCTGTCGCAGCAGTACCTGCACCTGTCGCCGCGCCCGTTCCAGCACCAGCAGACCGAATCGCACCACATCTGGGTCAACCCGCTGGAGGAGGACGGCGCCAACGGCGCGGACTACTTCGGCAACCGGGTGCGCCACATCACCATCACCACGCCCCACAAGATGCTGCTGGTGCATGCCGAATCGACCGTCACGCTGGCGCCGCGCCCCGGCCTGGCGCAGATCAAGGGCTCGGCGCCGTGGGAAGGCCTGCGCAGCATGCTGCAGCAGGCCAGGAACCCGGCCATCCAGGAGGCCTGCCGCTACCTGTATGCCTCGCCCCATGTCGAGCTGAGCGCGGCGCTGGAGGACTATGCGCGCACCAGCTACACGGCGGGCCGGCCGCTGCTGGAAGCGGCGCTGGACCTGACGCAGCGGATCTACCGGGATTTTGAATTCGACGCCACCGCCACCGACATCTCCACGCCGCTCGACGAAGTGCTGCGCGGGCGGCGCGGCGTCTGCCAGGACTTCACCCAGCTGATGATCGGCTGCCTGCGCAGCATCGGCCTTCCGGCGCGCTACATGAGCGGCTACATCCTGACGCATCCGCCCGCCGGCCAGCCGCGCATGGTCGGCGCCGACGCGTCGCATGCCTGGGTGTCGGTGTTCTGTCCGCGCCTGGGCTGGGTCGATTTCGACCCGACTAACCGCTGCCTGGTGCAGCAGGAGCACATCACGCTCGGCTGGGGCCGCGACTTCAGCGACGTGACGCCCCTGCGCGGCGTAGTGCTGGGCGGCGGCGAGCACGAGCTGCAGGTCAATGTGACGGTCAGCCCGCTGCAGCTGCCCGCCAGCGCGGCGCCGGCCACACCGGCATGAGGCCATGCCCCCACGCCGGATCAGGTCAAGCATTTCATCCGATAACCGTGGCGCGGGCGCCCGGCGCCGCCAACCTTGCAATTTCATAGAGAGGAAAAATAAATCATGCTTCAACTTTCCCAAAGCGGCCAACAGGTCATCAACGACATGGCCAAGCGCCACGGCTTCAGCGCCGACGCGGTGCTGAGCATGCTGGAGGCGGTCACCAACGGCAACGGCCAGATGGCGCAGTTCAACCATCCCGAGTTCGCCGGCTCCGGCCAGTGGATGCGCGGCGGCATGACCATGGTGTCGGACATGTTCAACAACCACCTCAAGAACCGGGTCGATGGCCTGTGCTCGGAGCTGTCGCGGCTGCTGGCGAGCCAGCCCGGCCTGCTCAGGAGCGGCAGCTTCCAGTCGCAAAGCCAGGGCGGCCAGCAGCAGGTCAACAGCAACTACGGCGGCGCGCAGTACCAGGGCGGCGGCATGAACAGCATGAACGGCATGAACTCGTCGGCCAGCCTGTTCGTGCCGCCAGCGGGCGGCGCGGGCACTGACTGGTGGGGCGGCAGCCTGCGCTGGCCCAACAGCACTGGCGCGCAGAACGGCGCGCGCTATGCCTATTTCGCCCAGGCCCGGCGCCTGGCTATCGAAGTGAACGGCAAGGTCACGATCTACGACACGCTGGACCACCAGATCGGCGGCTTCTCGCAGCAGCAGTCCTACGGCGGCTCGATCAGCTTCAACAGCCAGCACGGCCTGATCGACGTGGCCAGCCTGCCGGTCGTCTCCGTCGACGGCGTGGCACAGAACCAGAACCAGAACCAGAACCCAAACCAGAATCCGAATCCGGTCAATGGCACGGGCAACGGCCAGTACGCCGCGTCGCAAACCGCGCCGGCCAACGAGTCGCCCGCCTCCGCTGCAGCCGGCGCAGCTGCCACGCCGGCCGAGGCCGACATTTTCCAGACGATAGAAAAACTGGCCGACCTGCGCACCCGCAACCTCATCAGCGAAGAAGAGTTCGCCGCCAAGAAAACCGAGCTGCTGGCACGACTCTAGCGTGCGCCTGGCGGGAACGCCGGTCGCCGACAAGCTGCGGTGGCCCGCCGGCGCCTCTTGCGCCCAGCCCTGAAAGCCAGACAACCAGGAAACGCTACCCATGTGGCTACGCACCAGTTGCACCCTGAACTTCACCGCCTCCAGCCCGACGCCCTTCATCCTGATGCTGCGTCCGCGCAGCGGCGGCCAGCAATGGGTGGCGCGCGAGAGCTACACCTTGAAGCCCAGCGTGCAGGTGGTCGAGTTCACCGACAGCTACGGCAACCTGTGCCAGCGCCTGATCGCGCCGCCGGGCGACTTCTCGATCCGCACCTCGGCCGACGTGCTGACCGCCGACTTCATCGACGTGGCGCCCGGTGCGCCTTTCGACGAGGTGCAGCACCTGCCCGACGCGGTGCTGACCTACCTGCTGCCGAGCCGCTACTGCGAATCCGAACGCTTCTTCGAGATGGCCGGCGGCATTGTGCAAGGCGCCCTGCCCGGCTACGACCAGGTGGCCTGCATCACCGACTGGATACGGCGCTCGGTGCGCTTCGACCCCACCTCGACCCACGACTACATGTCGGCCGCCGATGTCAACGAGCACCGCCAGGGCGTGTGCCGCGACCTGGCGCACCTGGGTATCGCCCTGTGCCGGGGCCTGTGCATTCCGGCGCGCATGGTGGTCGGCTACCTGCACGGGCTGGCGCCGATGGACCTGCATGCCTGGTTCGAGGCCTATGTCGGCGGGCGCTGGTACACCTTCGATGCGACGCAGGATGCGCCGCGCGGCGGGCGGGTGGCGGTGGCCTACGGGCACGATGCGGCCAACGTGGCGATCTTCAGCCAGTTCGGCCCGGCGCTCAGCCCCACCTTGATGCAGGTCAGCGTCGAGCTGCTGCCCGCCGCGCCGGACTAGCTTTTCCAGCTCATTACTCAGTTCCCTGCGATGGCCGGCATTCCCAGTGCAGCGCTCCATCAGCCGTTTGTGCGGCATGTTGCCGGGTTCCCGCCTTTGCGGGAATGACGACGGTTTTCCGCACGGCTTGGCCTTCATGGATAGCTGCCTTTTTCAAGCCTTTACGCCGAAAGTCCAGGCCGAGCATGCGCAAACAGCTATCAAATAAAGAGCACCTGACGGCAGGCCTGACCCAAGGTTTGCGCCGATGCTGGCAAGGCATGCGTGCGGATGTCTGTCGGCCTGCGCTGACATGGCGACAAGCCGGGGGGCGGTTGCGATCCGTGGCTAAGCTGCAAGACTAAAGGCTATTTTCTGGAGGGAGTGTTTGCGCGCTTTTTCCCGCAAATCCTATGCACCTGCCACAGCGAACGCTTTTTGCCGGGTGCCTTCACTTTTTATCCCAGGCCTACCCCTTGACTTACCAACCAGACTCCTCCGTGTCCACGCCCGCCGCCCCCCTGCCCATGCTGGCCGGGCGCAACTACCATTGCCAGTGCGGCCAGCCGGTTTTTTTCCGCAACAGCCAGTGCCTGGCCTGCAACACGCCGTTGGGCTACGTGCCCGAGCGCGGCCGCCTGATCCCGCTGATGCCCGGCCCCCAGCAAAATACCTGGATGGAATGGCGGCCGCAGGCGCAGGCTGATGCGCAAGCCAGCGCTGGCGATGGCAATTTCAATGGACAGGTACAGCCAAGCAGCAACGGCAACGGCGGTATAAGCGCGATGGCCGCCCCGGCCATTGCCGGCCAGGACCAGGGTCAGGCGAATGCCGATGCCGCGCCGCTCTACAAGCGCTGCTACAACCTGTCCACACCGGCGCGCTGCAACTGGCTGATCCCGGTCGATGACCCGCTCAACCTCTGCCGCGCCTGCCGCCTGAACCACACGATTCCAAGCCTGAACAACCCGGCGCAGCCCGACAACGGCTATCTCTGGGGCCTGACCGAGCTGGCCAAGCGCCGGCTGGTGTCCTCCCTGATCCTGCTGGAGCTGCCGGTGAAGTCGCGCATGACTGAAGACCCGCAGCGCGGCCTGATGTTTAAATTTCTGCGCTCCTCGGTTGGCGAGCCCCACGTCATGACCGGCCACGACACCGGCCTGATCACCCTGAACCTGGACGAGGCCGACGACGCCAAGCGCGAAGCCATCCGCAAGGCGATGCGCGAGCCCTACCGCACCCTGCTGGGGCATTTTCGCCATGAAGTGGGCCACTACTACTGGGACCGGCTGGTGGCCGGCACGCCCTGGATGGACGGCTTTCACCAGCTGTTCGGCGACGAGACCATCAGCTACGCCGACAGCCTCAAGCGCAACTACGAGCAGGGCCCGCCGCAGGACTGGCCGATACATTTCGTCAGCGCCTACGCCAGCATGCACCCGTGGGAAGACTGGGCCGAATGCTGGGCGCACTACCTGCACATGCGCGACGGCATCGACACCGCGCTGAGCCTGGGGCTGGGCCTGGACCGCTCCGACCTGGAGGTGACCCCCTTCACCCGGGAAGACCTCTACCAGCCCGACCACCCGGAGGCCGAGCGATTCCTGGCCTTCCTGAACCACTGGACCCGGCTGACCACCATGCTCAACGAAATGTCGCGCAGCATGGGCGTGCCCGACTTCTACCCGTTCATCCTGCCGCGCGAGGTCGTCAGCAAGCTGTATTTCATTCACCAGCTGGTGGTGTCGCACAGCTGGATGGAAAGCGTGCAGGATGCGCAGCCGCCTGTCCAGATCAATCCGCAGGAGAGCGAGCCCGGCCCGGCGGCGGACAAGGCCGATGGCGGCGGCCAGAATGAGCATGGCAATCAGGACGAGGCACAAGCCGAGGAGCATCCCCAGGCCCAGCCGCAGCCGCAGCAAATGCCGACGCCCAGCCCGCAGCCGGTCTGAAGCGGTATTGGCAGCGGCATGCTGCCTGTGTCAATGAAAAACGGCGCTGCAAGGCGCCGTTTTTGTTTTTATTAATCAAGCAGGCCTGCAGTGCAGGCACCACCTGCGCTGCCAGCTATTTAATTCATAGCAATTCGTACACCAGCATCATGCCGCCGCGGCCTTGACCTTCAGCCGCCACGCATGCAGCAGCGGCTCGGTGTAGCCGCTCGGCTGCGCCAGCCCCTTGAACACCAGGTCGCACGCCGCCTTGTACGCGGCTGACGTGTCGAAATGCCCGGCCATAGTCCGGTACAGCGGGTCGCCGGCGTTCTGGCCATCGACCACGGCGGCCATGCGTTCGAACGTTTCCTTGACCTGCGCCTCAGTCACCACGCCGTGGTGCAGCCAGTTGGCCATGTGCTGGCTGCTGATGCGCAGCGTGGCGCGGTCTTCCATCAACGCGATGTTGTGGATGTCGGGCACTTTCGAGCAGCCCACGCCCTGGTCGATCCAGCGCACCACGTAGCCCAGGATGCCCTGGGCGTTGTTGTCGAGTTCCTGCTGTTTCTCGGCAGCGCTCCAGCTCGGGTTCGCGGCGACGGGAATCGTCAAGAGGCCCGTCAGCAGCGTGTCGCGCTGGGCATTGGCGTCGATCTTTTCCAGCTCCTTTTGCACGTCGGACACCAGCACCTGGTGGTAGTGCAGCGCGTGCAGCGTGGCGGCGGTCGGACTGGGCACCCAGGCGGTGTTGGCGCCGGCTTTCGGGTGGGCGATTTTCTGCGCCAGCATGTCGGCCATTAGGTCGGGCATGGCCCACATGCCCTTGCCGATCTGCGCCTTGCCGCGCAGGCCGCAGCTCAGGCCGGTCAGCACGTTGTTCTTTTCGTAGGCGGCAATCCAGGCGCTCGATTTCATGTCGCCCTTGCGGATCATCGGGCCGGCCTGCATGGCGGTGTGCATCTCGTCGCCGGTGCGGTCGAGGAAGCCGGTGTTGATGAAGGCGACGCGGGCCTCGGCCTCGGCGATGCAGGCCTTGAGGTTGACGCTGGTGCGGCGCTCCTCGTCCATGATGCCGAGCTTCACCGTGTTGGCCGGCAGGCCGAGCAGGCTTTCGACGCGGCCGAACAGCTCGGCGGCAAAGGCGACTTCGGCCGGGCCGTGCATCTTGGGCTTGACGATGTAGACCGAGCCGGTGCGCGAGTTCTTGATGCCGGGCTGATCCTTGCGCTTGAAGTCGTGGATGGCGATGGTCGTGGTCACCACCGCGTCCAGAATGCCCTCGGGAATCTCCTTGCCGCCGGCGTACAGGATGGCCGGGTTGGTCATCAGGTGGCCCACATTGCGCACGAACATCAGCGAGCGGCCATGCAGCACGACCGGCTGGCCGTCGGCGCCCGTGTACTCGCGGTCGGGATTCAGGCCGCGGGTGAAGGTCTTGCCGCCCTTGCTCACTTCCTCGGTCAGGTTGCCCTGCAAAATGCCCAACCAGTTGCCGTAGGCCAGCACCTTGTCCTGGGCATCGACCACGGCGACCGAATCCTCCAGGTCGAGGATGGTGGAAATGGCCGACTCCAGCACCAGGTCGCTGACGCCGGCCGGGTCGGTCTTGCCGATGGTCGTGCTGCGGTCGATGATGATGTCGATGTGCAGGCCGTTGTGCGCCAGCAGGATGGAAGACGGCGCGGCGGCGTCGCCCCGGTAGCCGATGAACTGCGCCGGGTCCTGCAGGCGGGTAGCGCCGTTTTCCAGCGCCACGACCAGCCGGCCGCCTTCGATGCTGTAGCCGGTCGCCTGCTTGTGCGAGCCAGGGGCCAGCGGCGCGGCCTGGTCCAGCAAGTTGCGGGCGAAGGCGATCACCTTCGCGCCGCGCACCGGGTTGTAGCCCTTGCCTTTTTCAGCGCCGTCGGCCTCGGGAATCGCGTCGGTGCCGTAGAGCGCGTCGTAGAGTGATCCCCAGCGGGCATTGGCGGCATTCAGCGCGTACCTGGCATTGAGCACCGGCACGACCAGCTGCGGGCCGGCCTGCAAGGCCAGCTCGGCATCGACATTAGCGGTGGTGACGGCCACAGTGTCGGGCTGCGGCACCAGGTAGCCGATTTGCTCAAGGAAAGCGCGGTAGGCCGGCATGTCGGCGATGGGGCCCGGATGCGCTTTGTGCCAGGCGTCCAGCTCGGTTTGCAGGCGGTCGCGCTCGGCCAGCAGGGCGATGTTCTTCGGCGCCAGGTCGGCGACGATGGCGTCAAAGCCGGTCCAGAACTTGTCGCTGTCCACGCCGGTGCCGGGC
The DNA here is from genome assembly GCA_028291905.1 of Polaromonas sp. Lineage (GTDB taxonomy): Bacteria > Pseudomonadota > Gammaproteobacteria > Burkholderiales > Burkholderiaceae_C > Polaromonas. The sequence continues at coordinate 861 of JAQGNK010000089.1, read as the reverse complement.
AGCACCCGGTCTTCGATGAAGCGGTACAGCTCGGTGGCGACCTGCAGGCCATGGCAGGCGGTGCGTTCGGTGTTGGTGGTCATGCGGGAATTCCTTTATTCAGTTTGAAACAGGTGAAAACGAAAAATGGGTGCAAAGCTTGGGCAAATTGTGAGGCGGACGGCTGGCGGCATCAGCCCCGCGCCTTGTAAAAATAGTAAGCCGTCAGCGCGCCGCCGACGGCAATCACCAGGCGGCGCAGCCACGGCCCCCGGATGCGGCGGGCCATGCGGGCGCCCCAGTAGCCGCCGAGCGTGGCGGTCATCAGCATCACCACGGTCTGCGGCCAGCTGACGGCGCCGGCGGCGATGAAGGTGATGACGGTCACGCTGTAGATCACCGCCGACAGCAGGTTTTTGAGCGCATTGATGTGCTGCACGTCTTCATGCCCGCCGATGGCCAGGCTGGCCATCATCAAAATGCCCATGCCGGCGCCGAAGAAGCCGCCGTAGATCGCCACCAGCAGCTGCACGAGCCAGCCGATGGGCGAGCCGGCGCCATGCGCGGCCTGGGAGGCGGAAAAAACCATGCCGCCGGCCTGCGCCAGGCCAGCGCGGCTGCCGGCAGCGCCATCGGCTGGACGGGAAAGGGCGGCCGCCGCGACGCCCGCGTCATCTCCGGCGCCGGCATTCACCGCAGGCTGGCGCAGGTTTTTCAGCGCGCTTGACAGCTGCGGGCTGAAGGCGAACAGCCCCGTGGCAAAGGCCAGCAGCCATGGGATCAGGGCGGAAAAACGCGCATCGCCCGCCGCCAGCAGCAGCAGGCCGCCCGCCGCGCCGCCGATGAAGGAGGCGATGCCCATCGGCAGCAGATAGCGCTTGT
>JAQGNK010000082.1 GCA_028291905.1 Polaromonas sp. | reverse complement strand
GCAAGCGCTCTATGATGACTTGCGGGACAACCGTCTACGCAAAAACCTGCGGCTTGAGCAAGAAAGAATTGGCTTTGGCTGGGTGAAGTCGTCTTTGGACAGCCAGTTGTTTACTTAAAACAGCAGCAGGCCCAACCAGTAGGCCATCGCGGCCAGGCAGGCGGCTGCCGGAATCGTCAGAATCCAGGCCCAGACGATGTTGCCCGTCACCGTGGCTGGCCCGCCGTGCGGCGCCGCCGGCTCATCCCGCCCACATCGCACGGGCAGCGCAAGCTTGCCGCCCAGGTCGCGGGGTTTTACATCCTGATGAAAATTAACTTGTAAAAGCATACAAATTAATACGTTTCTATTATCTGCAAACAAGATCATGCCGGATTTTTCATGGGCAGCAAGAATCGGAAATCCAATGCAGCGGCTGATTTATTGCAACTGCCAGCCCACCAGCCCTGCAAAGGTGAAATAAAAATCCGCCTGTTTTCCATCCTTTAATCAACTTCCTCCCGCCATCGGTCGCCATAGTCCGAAAGCATCTGTTACTGGATAAGGAAATGGTTTCATATCCGTTCGGATCATCCCCAGTTCGGGGGGTTGTGAAAGTGATTGAATCCATTATTCTTGGCTCAACAGTTCACTGCGAAATACAGTTCTCACTTAATCATTCATGAAATTACATAAAAATCTCATGAATCTGCTCTGCGGCTTATAAAGCATGCGCGCTGTTAAGTGATTATTGGTTAAACAGCAAACTAAAAGCGTATTGAATGATTAATTCAGTAACCGTGCCCGGCGGTTCCGGTATGCAGGGAGACTCAAGGAAAACATGATGAAGAAGAATATTTTGGCATTGGCCGTGTTGTTGGCCGCAGGCGTTGCAACAGCGACCGGTTCTTATGCAGATGTGACCACGGGCGTGGGCGCATCGACCTCTACCGTGTCCAACGCCGCCAGTTCGGGCACGGGCAGCGCGTTCAGCAGCCAGACCGCCCTTGCCAGTGCCGCTGCAACGGGCGGCGCAGGCAGCACGGCCGGAACCGTCGGCCCGGTGTCCTACGGGGGCGCCGCAGTTTACGGCACGGCGCTGACCAGCGGTTCGGTGTCCAGCCTTTCGGTGACGACAGGCAACGCAGCGGCCGGCGGATCGGCGGCCGCAACCGCCAATGCCGGCTCGTTCTCGAATGCGGGCTACAGCGCCGGCGCGGTGGCCGGCCTGGCGGCAGGCAGTGCCGTTTCCCTGAGCAACAACGCGGTAACGACAGCAGCAGGCCCCGGCGGCGGCGGTGCGTATATCGCCAGCACGGTCGGCACGCTGTCCGGCTACGGCGCCAGCGCAAACTCCTGGAGCGGCCCAACCGGCATCAATACCGGCTCCACGGCGGCCAGCGGCTCGACAGGCGGCGCCACTGGCCTGGCGAACGGCGCCGTGGGCAATGCGGGCTGGGCCAGCAATGGCGGCCTGACTTCAGGCACGGGAACAGCGCTGTCGAACGCCTATTAATAAACTCCCGATAGATAAACAAAGTCACAAGGTCCAAAGACAGGGAAAGTATTTCCCTGTTCTTTTGAATAAGGCTGTCATTATGATCAAGATAAATCCAGCGCTGGCATTGGCGGCATCATTATGTATATTGACCCATGCAAATGCACAAACCGCGACATCCGGCGCCAGCGCATCGCCGGTTGCCACCTCGAATACCGGCAATCAGGATGTCTACCAGGGAATCACTTTCACCAGTCCGGGCGAGTCGCACCAGTATATTGAGTCAAGCGGCACGCAAACCCTGAAGAACGTGCCTTCGGTTTCCGGGCCTGCCTTGACGACCTCCAACGATACCTGCATGGGTTCATCGTCCGGCTCGCTCAATGGGCCGGGTTTCGGCGTGTCCATGGGCAGCACCTGGTCAGACGCAAATTGCAAGCTGCTGAAAAACAGCCGCGAGCTGTGGAACATGGGCATGAAGGCGGCCGCCATGGCGCTGATGTGCACCGATGCCGCCAACCGGGAGGCGCTTGAACTCACAGGATTCTTATGCCCGCAGTCAGCCAAGGGCAGCCCCAAGGTAGCCGATGCAAAACCGCCCGCTTCAGGCAACGCCGAAAATATTACCGACCCCTATATCCGCACCCGCATGGGCCTGCCTGTGCTGCAGGCCAGGAACTAGATGGCCAGATGACCCCAAGGAGGCCAGATGAAAAAATTCGCCGTGTTGGCAACATTGCTTTTGTCTTGCGGATGGCTGCATGCGCAGGTGACCATCGAGCGGGTGCCGCTGGGCAGCGGAACGCCGGGAATGGCGGCGAACGGTGGCGCTGAAAATGCGGTCCAGTGGGACCTGGACATCTACCATGCGCCGCAGTACATGCCGGGCTACCCGACCGCTGCGTCGATATTTCCCAGGGCGGTGCCCGTCCTGTGCGTCAAGCAGGCAGCAAGCCTGCATTGCAAAGGCTACCAATGGCTGGCGGACATGGGCCGGACCGAATATCTGATGATCCGGCCGGTGCTCGTCAAGGAATTTCCCAGCCAGTAGGCCAAGCCAGCGCTGCTGGCCTGGCAAGCGTTGCTAGAACAGCAGCAGGCTGAACCAGTAGGCCAGCGCGGCCACGCAGGCGGCCGCCGGAATCGTCAGGATCCAGGCCCAGACGATGCTGCCGGCCACGCCCCAGCGCACCGCCGAGGCCCGCTGGGTCGAGCCCACGCCGACGATGGCGCCGGTGATGGTGTGGGTGGTCGAGACCGGAATGCCCAGCATGGTCGCCAGGAACAGCGTGATGGCGCCGCCGGTTTCGGCGCAGAAGCCGCCCACCGGCTTGAGCTTGGTGATCTTCTGGCCCATGGTTTTGACGATACGCCAGCCGCCGAACATGGTGCCGGCGGCAATCGCCGCGTAGCAGACCACGATGGTCCAGCCTGGCGGCGCCGCGTCGCCGGCGGCGGTGTAGCCGGTGGCGATCAGCAGCATCCAGATGATGCCGATGGTTTTTTGCGCGTCATTGCCGCCGTGGCCCAAGCTGTAGGCGCCGGCCGAGACCAGCTGCAGCCGGCGAAACCAGCGGTCCACCTTCGACGGCGTGGCGCGCAGGCAGATCCAGGACACGGCCACCATCATCAGCGAGCCGAGCAAGAACCCCAGCATGGGCGAAATCAGGATGAAGGCGACGGTTTTCAGGATGCCGCCGGAGATCAGGGCGCTGGTGCCGGATTTGGCGATCACCGCGCCGACGATGCCGCCGATCAGCGCATGCGACGAGCTGCTGGGAATGCCGTAGTACCAGGTCACCAGGTTCCAGGCGATGGCGCCCATAAGCGCGCCAAACACCACATGGGTATCGACAATGCCGGGCTGGACAATCCCCTTGCCCACCGTGGCGGCAACGCTAAGGTGAAAAACAAACAGCGCCAGCAGGTTGAAGACGGCGGCAAACACCACCGCATGGCCGGGCTTGAGCACGCCGGTGGAGACCACCGTGGCAATCGAATTGGCGGCGTCGTGAAAGCCGTTCATGAAGTCAAAGGCGATGGCCATGAAGACCAGCAGGGCCACGACCCAGAGGGCGGTCTGTGCAGTTTGCATGAGGAATTAAAAAGTAAGGCTTCGCTCGCCAGGGCTCAGGGAGTCAGGAATTTTCGAGGACGATGCCCTCGATCAGGTTGGCGGCGTCCTCGCAGCGGTCGGTGATGGTCTCCAGCAGTTCGTACACCGCCTTGAGCTTGATCAGCTCGCGCACATCGGGCTCCTCGCGAAACAGCCGGCTCATGGCCGAGCGCATCACATGGTCGGCGTCGGATTCGAGCCGGTCGATCTCGGCGCAGGTTTTGAGCGTGGCCTCGGCGGTGGCGGCGTCGCGCACCTTGCCGATCAGGCCCACCGCGTCCTTGAGCCGCTCGCAGCATTTCACGCTCAGGTCGGTCAGGCGCAGGATGTCCTCGGTCATGTGGCGCACGTCGTAGAGCGCCATGGTTTCGGCCGAATCCTGGATCAGGTCGGCCACGTCGTCCATCGTGTTGATGAGCTGATGAATCTGGTCACGGTCAATCGGCGTGATGAAGGTCGTGTGCAGCACGCGGCTGACTTCATGCGTGATGCGGTCGGCGGCGCGCTCGGCGGCATCGACTTCCTTGTGATGCAGATCGCGCTTTTCCACATCGCTGTAGTTGGCCACCATCTTGGAAAACGCATGGGCGGCCTCGACGATGCGGCTGGCATGCTGGTCGAACATCTCGAAAAAATTGCCTTCGCGCGGCAGCAACTTGCTGAACAGCATGTCGGATCCTCAAAAAATTTAAGTCAGGAATATGACAACTTTGTAACTGCCGGGAGTTTAACCGCGATGACTTTGGGGCCCGGCCAGGCCGCATCCAAGCCTTTGCTCAAACGATGGGGACGCTGAAAAGCAGCCGGCGCCGGGCCTGGGCCAGGTCGCCAGGCAATTGATTTTCAAGCAATAAATGGCCATGGCGCAGGCGCCACCTGCGCAGGCAGCTATTAAAAAAATAGCTTCAGGCGTTCTGCCGGGCTCGGGCGCCTGCGCCTCGAACTTTCAGCGCTTCAGGCGCCGAACGCCTACCGCACGCTGGTGGCGTCGCTGATGCGGTAGTACAGGCCGAAGGCGTCGTCGGTGAGCACCTGGAAATGCCCTTCGACCACCACCGGCTCCATGCTGTACTTGACCGGCGTCTTCGTCTTGACCTCGACCATGCTTTCCGGCCCGCCCGGCATGCAGAAGCCGCAGGTCAGCGGCACCGACGACAGCAGGAAATGCTTTTGCGTGGCGCCGGGGTCCAGCGGCAGCATGAAGCCCTGGATGCGCTGGGTTTTCTGGTTCAGCGTGAGCTGCTTCATGCTGAAGACCGGCACGATCTTGTTCTTCTCGGTCTTGATCTTGACCTCGGTGAGCACCGACCACGGCACCACGTCGCTCCTGGCAGCCAGCGGCGCAAACGGGCTGTTGGCGCCATGCACACCGGCGCCCTGCCCCCTCGGCACGCCCAGGCCAGGCGCGCTGCCGGGTGCCGGC
>JAQGNK010000051.1 GCA_028291905.1 Polaromonas sp. | reverse complement strand
GCGGGCCGTCCAGCTCGTCGCCCAGCAGCTGGTAGGTCGGGCAGGTGGCGGTGCAAAAGCCGCAGTGCACGCACTTGCGCAAAATGGCCTCGGCCTGCTGGCCGTCGGGGGTGTTCTGGAATTCAGGAGCGAGTTGGGTTTGCATGGATAGCCTCTCAAATACCTTGTGGGATAGTTTTGCGCCGCAGGGCGCGAAGCAGGTCGGAGTAAAGCGGCGGCAGGCACAGCGCGAGCAGCAGCAGCGCCAGCGGCACCACCCAGATGAAGCCGATGTACTTGAAGCCGGCCGCGCCCACGACGCCGCCGCCGATGAAGGCGCCCAGCAGCGTGCCCAGCAGCCGCAGCTTGATACGGTTGGCCCGCACCCGCGACGCCAGCGGGCTGCCGGTGCGGTTCCAGTACACCAGCTTGCCCAGCTCGATGCCGATGTCGGTCACGATGCCGGTCATGTGGGTGGTGCGGATCTGCGACGACGACATTTTGCTGACCAGCGCGTTCTGCAGGCCCATGGTGAAGGCCAGCACCAGCACCGTGAGCGGCACCGCGAACGGCGTCTGCCGGTTCAAGGTGGCGCCCAGCAGGCCGAACACCAGCAGCAGTGCCGCTTCAAGCAGCAGCGGCAGCGCGTACTCGCTGCGCAGCGCATGCTGGCGCGCCCAGTTGACCAAAATCGCCGTCACCGCCGCGCCGGTGGTGAACGCCAGCAGCGTGCCCACCGCGCCCAGCACCAGTGCCGTGTTGCCCAGCACCAGGTTGTCGGCCAGCAGTGAGGCGAAGCCTGTCATGTGCGAGGTGTACATCGCCACCACCAGGAAGCCGCCGGCGTTGACCGCGCCGGCATTGAAGGCCAGGATGGCGCCGAGCAGGCGGTTGATGGACGCCGTGCGGTGCTGGCCGGTCAGGTGACGAAAACGCCGCATGCTTTCCGGTCCCTACCAGCCGGCGAACAGGCGGCCCGGATTGAAGACGCCCGCCGGGTCGAACTGCTTTTTCAATTCGCCCTGGATGCGCGCCTGCACCGGCGGCAGCGGTGTGAAGACGGGCAAATCCGGCGGAGCCTCTTGGCCGCGCCTGAACAGCGTCGCATGGCCGCCGGCCTTGGCCGCCGCCTGGCGCAGCTGCCCGGCGCTGGACGCCGGCGCCCAGAGCCAGCGCAGGCCGCCGTGCCATTCGATCAGCTGCGGGTAGGGCAGGTCGAGCGCCGGCGTGGTCTGCGGCAGGCTCAGGCGCCACAGGCAGTCGCGTTCGGACGGCGGCTGGGTGAAGAAAGGCAGCGTCTGCTCGCCGCAAGCGCGCCAGTCGGCGCCGGCCTGCGCGTTGTCCATGCGCGCGGCCTGGCCGCCGGCGGCGTCTACATCGGCCATCATGCGCGGGCAGGCGGCCTCAACGGCGGCCACCGCGCCGCGCAGCCGCACGAACAGAAAATCCTGCGGCGGCGTGCTGGTGCCGTCATGCACCCAGCAGCTGGCGTTCAGCGGCAGCGGCTGGCCGCCCCAGCGGTGGAGCAGGTTCAGCGCCGTCTGCTGCGGCAGGCCGCATGTCAGTGTGGCCTCGGCCGGCATCACCGGCAGCACCTTGAGCGAGACTTCCAGCAGCACGCCCAGCGTGCCCAGCGCCCCGGCCATCAGGCGCGGCACGTCGTAGCCGGCGACATTCTTCATCACCTGGCCGCCGAAGGTCAGTATTTCACCCTTGCCGTTGAGCAGCACGCAGCCCAGCAGGTAGTCGCGCACCGCGCCGACGCTGGCGCGCGCCGGGCCGTTCAATCCGCTGGCGACCATGCCGCCTACCGTCGCGCCAGGGCCGAAGTGCGGCGGCTCGAACGGCAGGCACTGATGGCGCTCGGCCAGCAGCGCCTCCAGCTCGGCCAGCGGTGTACCGCCGCGCACGGTGACGACCAGCTCGCTCGGTTCGTAGCTGATGACGCCGCTGTGCGCCGACAGGTCGAGCACCTCGCCCGCCAGCGCCTGGCCGTAGAAGTCCTTGGTGCCGCCGCCGCGAATGCGCAGCGCGGTGCCGCTGCTGGCAGCCTGCCGGACGCGGGCGGCCAGCGCGGCGGTGATGTCAGTGGCTGTGCCGGCTGTGGCTGTAGGGGTGTCGATGTGCATGCCAATGATGGTACGCCGCCGCCTGTTGTCGAGGCATTGATCTTTTTGCACGCCGCGTGTTCGGATTTTTGTAAATCCTTGCCTGTGAGGGCTGAACCCCGTCATTCCCGCGCCGGCATGAATCCCAAAGGCGTTGGCTAGGCCACGGCTGGATTTTTGCCAGCGCGGAGGTGGCGCACACATGCCTGGGGCGCAGGATTTGATGCTGGGCCGGCTGCGGCCCATTCCAGGTAACCCCTGGCCGGACCGACGCAAGCGGGTTTGCCAACTGCTGCCTGAACGCAGGGCGGGTCATGCCGCTGGACTGGAAACCAGCCATCTTGTCCGATGGGGTTGCAATGCGGAATTCACAAGCCAAACAGGCCGCTAGCGCAGATGACGGCTGCGCAGGCAGCTATTTAATTGATAGTAAGTGGATGACGCTGCGTCAAGCAGCCGGTTCCCGCAGCCTACCGGCTCACGCCAGGTAGAAATTCACCGGCAGCCCCGGCACCTCGACCCGCATCGAAAACACGCAGCCCGAGTCCGGGTATTTCTGCAATTCCGCCGCCGGGCGGTTCTGCCGGGCGGTCGTGAGGTAGATCGTCTTCAGGTCGGCGCCGCCGAAGCACGGCATGGTCGGGCATTGCGCCGGCACGGCGAAGTCGGCCAGCACCTCGCCGGCGGGCGACAGCTTGAGCAGCCGGGCGCCCTCGAACATTGCCACCCAGTAGCTGCCTTCAGCATCCACCGCCGCGCCGTCGGGCCGGCCGCCGTAGCCAGGCACATCGGGCAGGCCGGGCTGCCAGCCGTCGGGCTTGCCGGGAAACTGCCTGAACACCCGCTCATGGCCCAGCGCATTCGTTGCCGCGTCCCAGTCAAAGGCGCGGATCAGGTGGCGCGGCGTGTCGCTGGCGTACAGCGTGGCCGCATCGGGCGACCAGGCCAGGCCGTTGACGGTGGTGGCATTGCCGGCCTTGGCTTCGAGTGCCGGCTTGCCGCCTGCTGCCCGGCCATCCAGGCAAAACAGCTGCGCCAGCGCGGCATTGCGGGGCTCGTAGATCGTGCCAGCCCAGAAGCGCCCGAGCGGGTCGGCCTTGCCGTCGTTGAAGCGTGTCGTGGCCGCGTCATGCAGCGCGGGCGCCAGCAGTTCCAGGTCGCCGCCCCACTGCCGGGCGCGGTAGATGCCGTCGCGCAGCGCCACCACCAGGCCGGCGTCCTGCCCCTGGCTGCGGGCCGGCGCGATGCAGCCCGGCTCGGACGGCATGGCCCAGCGCTCGACCGCGCCGCCGGGCAGCCCATCGGCCCGGCAGAGCCGACGGCCGGGAATGTCCACCCAGTACAGCTGCTGCTCGCCGGGATGCCAGAACGGGGATTCGCCCAGTTCGCTGGGGTGGGGAATGGCGGTTTGCCAGGTCATGGGGCTTCCTTCGATGAAAGGGGGTTCGAGGCTGGGGTCAAGCCATGACTGTAGCTGCCCAAAAAAACAGCCCGCCGGCATGATGCCGGCGGGCTGAAACCCTTACGAAGAGGGGTGTGAACTGCTTAATTCACACCCAGGCTGCGATCAGCGGTTGTAGGCGGTTTCGCCGTGCGAGGTGATGTCCAGGCCTTCGCGCTCGTCTTCCTCGGCGACGCGCAGGCCAATCGTCAGGTCAACGATCTTGTAGGCGATGAAGGACACGACGCCAGACCACACCACGGTGATGAGCACGGCCTTGGCCTGAACCCATACTTGCGAGGCAATCGAGTAGTCGGCGGATGCCACCATGCTGGCCGTCACCCAGTCGGCCACATAGCCGGGGCCGCCCAGGCTTGGTGCATTGAACACGCCGGTCAGCAGCGCGCCGACGATGCCGCCCACGCCATGCACGCCGAACACGTCGAGCGAGTCATCGGCGCCCAGGATTTTCTTCAGGCCATGCACGCCCCAGAGGCAGGCAAAGCCGGCGATGAAGCCGATGATCAGGCCGCCGCCGATGCCGACGTTGCCGGCTGCGGGGGTGATGGCGACCAGGCCGGCGACAGCGCCGGAAG
>JAQGNK010000540.1 GCA_028291905.1 Polaromonas sp. | reverse complement strand
ATGGCGTAGTGCTGGGTGGCGCGGTTGTCCCAAATCACCACGTCGCCGGCGTTCCAGCGCCAGCGTACGGTGTTTTCCAGCCGGATGAGGTGGCCCTGCAGCAGCGCCAGCAGCTGCGCCGAGTCGGCGCTGGAGTAGCCGACCAGCTTCTTGGCGAAGTGGCCCAGCACCAGCGAGCGCTCGCCGGTTTCCGGATGCACCCGCACCACCGGATGCTCGGCCTCGTGCAGGCTGGAGGTGAAGACCTCGCGGTAGTTGCGCAGGCCGTTCTCGTCCAGCTCGGCGTCCGAGCGCTGGGCCGCGTAGTCGTAGTCATTGCCATGCACCGCCCAGAGCTTGTCGGCCAGTTCGCGCAGCGACGGCGGCAGCGCCTGGTAGGCCGCTGCCGTGTTGGCCCACACGGTGTCGCCGCCGGCGGGCGGAATCACCACGCCGCGCAGCACCGATATCTTGGGCGGCGCCACCGCGAACGTGACATCGGTGTGCCAGGAGTTGGCGCGCCCGCCGTGCTGCGAATCAAGCTCCAGGATGAAGCCGGTGCCGCTGCGGGACGGCACGGTCGGATGCCCGACCGGATCGCCCAGGCGCTGGGCGAACGCCTCCTGGCCGGTGTCGTCCAGGTGCTGCTGGCCGCGAAAGAACAGCACCTTGTATTGCAGCAGGGCCTGGTTGAGGGTGGTGAGCGTGCCGGCGTCCAGCTCGGCCGACAGGCGGATGCCGCGCACTTCGGCGCCGATGCGGCCGGCCACGGGAGAAATGTCAAGGGAAGATGTGGTCATGGAATGCTCCTTTGAGTGATGGATGAAAAAAGAACTGCCGGAAACAAAAAATCAGGCGGTCACGCTGCTGCCGTCGAAGCGGCTGAAGGTGTAGCCCTCGAACTTCTCGCGGAAGGTGCCGCGCTCGTCGCGCAGCAGGCTGATCGCTACGTCCTCGCCCTGCGCCAGCGAGGCGGCGAAGTCCGAGCGCCAGTGAATGCCGGCCCAGTTGCGGCCCAGGCCGTAGTTCAGCGCCAGCTTGTTCAGCTCACCGCCCACCGTCAGCGGCGGGCCGACGTAGGGAATCAGCCGGGTCGGGTCGGCCGGGTCGGGCTGCACCGGGTTTTGAATGACGAAGCTCTCGTCGAAAAAGGCCTTGAGCAGGGTGACGTTGGCGGCGGCGATCTCGGTGGCGCCGCCGGGATAGGCCGAATGCAGCGGCGCGCCTTCGGGGAAAACCTGCGCCAGCAGGTGGCTGCCAAACTTGGCCCGGCTGCGGTCCAGCGCCTGCGAGTCGAGCAGTTCGGCATGGATCGGGTAGTCGTCCACCTTGCCGGCCACGCGGTGGTGCACCAGGCCGCCGTAGGCCTCGGCCCGCAGCACGCGGTGGACATAGAACTTTTGCCAGTAGGTCGCCCGGATCGCCCGTGAGGTCGCCAGTGGCAGCAGGCCCTGGAGATAAGGCGCGCCGAAGCTGCTGGTCGCGCCGGTCTGCGTCTTTGATTTCAGATAGGGATTGGCCGGATTCAGCGGCGCGCCGAAACCGCCCTGCCCGGCCGGCGTGCCCAGCAGCGCGGCGGCCACGGTGAAGGCCGCCGGGTTGTTGTGGACATACTCGGCCAGGTCGCGGCCGGTGGCGATGTAGCGCGGCGTCGGATCGAACTTGGTGGACTTGCCCGACAAGTTGCCGTTCTGCACCGTCAGCCATTCGTCGTAGCCGGTCAGGTAGTCGTTCACCGGCAAGGCGGTGCGGATGCGGGCCGAAATGCTCTGGGTGCCCAGCGGCGCGTCGCGCAGCAGGAACTGCGAGATGTAGGGCCCGCTCAAGGTGCCGACCGGCGTGACCGGCCGTCCGGTGCGGCCGCTCGCGTCTGACTTGTCGACATACAGCGCGGTGCCGCGAAACAGCGTCTCGGGCGTGATGCGGCCACCGGCGCGGGGGCCATGGTAGGCCGAGAGCCGGTTCAGCTCGGCGACGGCGGCCAGCACGTCCGGCTGGCCGGTGTCATTTTTGAACTCGTGAAAAGGCACATCGCGCAGCAGCGACTGCCAGTACAGCTCGACCGCCTCGCCGGCGCGCTCGGCGCTGGCGAGCTGGGGCGCCGGCGGAATGCACAGCTGCACCGTGTTCAGCCCGGTCAGGCTGACGGCCAGCGAGCCGATCGGGTTGAGCTGCTTGCGCGTGCCGCCGAGCGGAATCTTCTCGAAGTCCTCCGGCTTGCCCGAGGTGTAGGCGGCCACCGCTGCCTTGAAGGCGGCCGGGTCCACCTCGCCGCGCGGGTTGTGCGGCAGGCCGCGCGTGTCGGAGCCGATCTTGTTGGCGTAGCGCTGCTCGTCGCCGTTGGTGGGGTGTGGCGGAATCGGCAGCGCCAGGTTGGCGCGGGCGGCAGCGACCCGGATGTCGTAGGCCTGCTGGCGGAAGGCGGCATCGGCGCCTGGCGGGGTTTGCGCCTGCGCGGCGCCCAGCCCAGCGTCCTCGCCCAGCACGGGGCCGATGACGCCGGCAGCGACACCGGCCACCGTGGCGCCGGTGCGGACAAGGAAGCCACGGCGCGAGGCGTGGGGGGAGTTTGCTGCGGAGTTTGCAGACGTATCAAGCTGGCTCATGGTGAAAAAGTTCTTTAAAAATGGGGAATCGAAACATCCGGGCCGCGCAGGGCCAGGCCGCCGGGTACGGCGCCGGGCCGCAGCACGTCAGGAAAAATGCACCGGGCAAACCGGCGGAGATAAAACCGCCGGGTCAGGAGCGGCAGCAGCGCAGGCGGCGACAACATCGCCGACAGGGCATCAGCGGAAAATGCATGAAATGCATGGCCAGCCCGCCCACGTCAGACGGCGAACTGCAAGGCCGCCGCGTGACGGGCTGGCGCCGACGGCGCAACCTCGACCAGCTCATCGGCCATGCGGCCGGCGAAGTCGTGCAGCACGTTTTCCTTGATCTGCGCAAAGCTGAAGCTGGCCCGCTCGCGCGGATGCGCCAGCGCCACCGGCACGATGCGCCGGATGCGGCCGGGGCGCGGCTCCATCACCACCACCCGGTCGCCCAGGTAGATGGCCTCCTCCACGTCATGGGTGACCAGGATCATGGTGATGCCCTCCTGCCGCCAGATGCGGTGCAGTTCCTGCTGCAGGTGGGCGCGGGTCAGCGCATCGAGCGCGCCGAAAGGCTCGTCGAGCAGCAAAATGTCGGGTCGGTTCACCAGCGCCCGGGCAATCGCCACCCGCTGCGCCATGCCGCCCGACAGCTGGTGCGGATAGGCTTTTTCAAAACCGCTCAGGCCCACCAGCGCGATGTGCTCCTTGATCGCCATGCGCTTCTGGCCCTCGGTCAGGCCGGCGTTGTGCAGGCCGACGGCCACATTGCCCTCCACCGTGAGCCATGGAAACAGCCGGTGCTCCTGGAATACGATGCCCCGGCTCAGGCTGGTGCCGACGATGCGCTGGCCGTTGAGCAGGATTTCGCCCTGGTAGTCGCCCTCCAGCCCGACGACCAGCCGCAGCAGCGTCGATTTGCCGCAGCCGCTGGAGCCGACGATGCTGACGAACTCGCCCGGCGCGATGCTCAGGGAGATGTCGTCGAGCACCGCCAGGTCTTCGCCCTTGGCCTTGCCGGCCGGGTAGCGCTTGCTCAGGTGGTTCAGTGTCAGCGTTGCGGCGTGTGCCATGGTTTTCCTCTTTTCTTCTTTCTGATCCGGATCATTCGAACTGCGCCACCGAGCGGCCGCGCCAGGCCAGCAGGCGGTGCTCGATGTGGCTGGCGATCCAGTTCATCGAATAGCCCACCAGCCCGACCACGATCACGCCGAACAGCACCAGGTCCATCCAGAAATGCTCGCGGCCGTCGATCATGGTGTTGCCGATGCCCTTGCCGGCCACCAGCAGGTATTCGGCGCCCAGCGTGGCCAGCCAGGCATAGATCAGGCCCAGGTGGATGCCGGCGAAGATCGACGGCGAGGCGCTGGGCAGCACCACCCGGCGCAGCAGCTGCCAGCGCGAGAACTCGAACACCCGCGCCACCTCGATGTACTCGGCCGGCACGCTGCGGATGCCCTCGAAGGTGTTGAGCGCCACCGGGAAAAAGGCGGCCAGCGACAGGAACACGATTTTTGCGGTGTCGCCCAGGCCGAACCACATCGAGATCAGCGGAATCCAGGCGAACAGCGATATCTGCTTGAGCGTGTTCAGGCTCGGGCCGAGCAGCTTTTCAAACAGCCGCGACATGCCCAGCGCGCAGCCGAACAGCAGCCCGGCGGTCGCGCCCAGGGTGAAGCCGGCCAGGTCGCGCCACAGGCTGGCCCGCAGCGCCTCCCACAGCTGGCCGGTGACGGCCTGCTCGACGGCGGTCTGCCAGACCTTTTCAGGCGGCACCAGCAGCGGCGAGGTGGACCAGCCGAAGCGGGCAGCGGCCCACCACAGGGCCAGCAGCAGCAGCGGCAGCAACCAGCCGCGCAAGGCAGGCGGCACGCCAAGCCAGCGCTTCCAGAAGGCCGGTGGCGCCGGCTGAGCCGATGCGGCAGGCGAATCAGGCGGCTCAGGCGAAGCCGGCAAGAAAGTTGCGGCAGTCATGTTCATGATGTCCTCACAGCCCCACCCGGCGCCAGCGCAGCAGCCGCGCCTCCACCAGGGCGAGCAGCTTGTCGAGCGAAAAGCCGATGATGCCGACCACCACCACGGCGGCCATCACCACGTCGAGCTGGAACAGCTGGCGGCCATAGACGATCATGAAGCCCAGCCCTTCGGACGAGGCCAGCAGCTCGACGATGACCAGCGCCAGCCAGGCATGCGTCAGGCCGTAGCGCAGGCCGTTCCAGATCGGCGCCACGGCGGCCGGAAACACCACCCTGAACAGCATCTGGCGCCGGCTGAAGCGAAACACCCGCGCCACCTCGACATAGTGCGACGGCACGTTCTGGATGCCCTTGAAGGTGTTGAGCGCCACCGGCACCAGCGCGGCCTTGGAAATCAAGATCACCTTGAGCGCCTCGTCGATGCCGACGACCAGCATCA
>JAQGNK010000516.1 GCA_028291905.1 Polaromonas sp. | reverse complement strand
CTGGCGTCGGCAGCAGGCCGCGCGCATGGCGCTCGAACAGGGTGTCGCCCAGGGCGTCTTCAAGTTCGCGGATGCGCCGGCTGGCTGCGGCCAGTGCCAGGTGCGAGCCGCGCGCGGCCGCTGTCAGGCTGCCGGTCTGGGCGCAGGCCACGGCCAGCCGGATCGACACCAGGTCAAACCGGGCAAGGTTGTAGCTCATGGCGCCTGGCAGGGTAGTGACCGGTCATGCGCAAACTGCCGGTTCCCGCTCGCCCCGGGCGCGCATCGCCGTGTTGCAGCCCTTGCCAAGGCCTGCGGCCCGCGCCTTGGCGCTCTACGCCAATGGCAACGTGGTTCCCCGACGCTTTGCACATGACCGGGCACTGGGTTCAGGCGGCTTTTTTCGGCGCGCCTGCCTTTCTGGCGGCGACCTTGGGCGCGGCCGCCTTTTGGTCGATCAGCGCATCGAGGTTCTTCACGATCTCGGCTTCTATCGTGCTCTTGAAGGCGCCCGCCAGAAAGCCGAGCTGGATGTTGATGTCGAAATTGTTTTTCGTCACCGCCAGCGTGCCCTCGACCCCGCTGCGGCTGAAGCTGACCAGATCATCCGCCTTGCCTTCCTCGTAGGTGCATTCCATGCCGAATTTCTCCTCGGCCTGCTCGGCCCAGGCAAAGGCAATCTTGCGTGCCTGCGCCAGGCCCAGCGCATGGGCGCGCTCGATATGAATGTCAGCCATCGGTTTCTCCTTGTTGTTGATCTGTCGGGGTGCTTTCCATGCCCAGCGCCTTGCGGCGTTCGCCCTTGGGCAGGCTGGCCAGGTGCTTCACCGCATCATAAAACCGGTGCCAGTCGCGGCCTTCGCGCTCGAACAGGGCCTCGAAAGCCGGCACCAGGTCGTCATAGGCGGCCTGTGCGCCAAAGCTGGCATTGTTGGCCCTGGCCACCCACGGGTCGTAGCCGCTGTAACCGCCCCAGCTCGCCCTGAGCTGCGCATAGCTGTCGCGAAATCGCTGCATTGCTATGCTTTTAAGAGCTGTCAGCGCAGGTGCTGCATGCGCTGGAGCCTCTTTTTGCTTGTAAATGCTGGCCAGCTCGCGGCGCGTGGCCAGCGTCAGCTCGCGGAACTGCCGGCGCCGCCCGTCGAACAGCTGGTAGGCCTGGCGTGCCGCATCGCCGGGCTGGCCGGCCTCGGCGTTCATCCAGCGCTGCACGCCCAGCCGCTCGACCGCTGTGGCGAAGGATTCGTTGAACACTGTGTCGCCAGCGGCATAGGCCACCTGGTGCGCCAGCTCGTGAAACACCAGCCGGGCCAGCTCGCCCTCGGGGTAAGCGATGAAGGTGCTCAGCAGCGGGTCGCCGCCGGCCCAGTTCATCCAGCCCAGGGTGGAATAGGCCGGCACGCCATAGACGCTGGTCTCCAGGCCTTGCGCGGCCAGCCGGGCGGCTTCGGCCCGGGCCTCGGCTTCCTGAAAATAGCCCCGGTAGCCGACGCAGCCGGCCACCGGAAAGCACCAGGTCTTGAGCGTCAGCGAGAACTCGGGCGCGGCCACCACGTTCCAGACCACTGCGCTGCGGTGCAGGTCGGCATAGCGCCGGTAGCTCGGGTTGTCGGGCAGCTTGAGTTGCTGCACCGCGAAGCTGCGGATGCGCTGGGCCAGGGCCAGCCGGGTCCTGAGAGGGGCCGGGGTTTTTTCGTCGCCCAGCCAGTCATCGACCGGACGTGCCGCGCTCAGCATCGTCAGGTGGCCGTTGACCGACTGCCAGTAGTAGCCCAGGTCGGCGCAGCCGCCGATGCCGACTGCCAGCGCGCCCGCGGCGAGCAGTATCTTGAGCCTTGCGGATGCCACGGTCAGCGCTGTTTTCTAGACTGCCTGCACTTCGACCAGGCAGTCGTAGAACACCGGCCCTCGGCCCAGGTCGGTCAGGCGCTGGCTGGTGAGCTGGTTGACATTGGTGCCCCCCAAGCCCATCTTGCGCCACCAGATGCCCATGCCGTTGACCACGCCGGGTCGGGCGCGGGGCGATACCTCGGCCTTGACGAGATATTCGCCGCGCTCGTTGAATACCCTGACGATGCTGCCGCTCGCAATCCCCCGCGCTGCCGCATCTTCCGCATGCATCTCCAGCAGCGGCTCGCCCTCCATGTCGCGCAGGCTTTTGACATTGACAAAGCTGGAATTGAGAAAGTTGCGCGCCGGCGGCGAAATCATGCCCAGCGGGAACTTGGCCGATGTGCCGGCGGCCTCGTAGTTGGCAACATGGTCGGGCAGGCCGTCCAGCCCCTGCGCGGCCAGCCGCTCGCTGAAGAATTCGCACTTACCCGACGGCGTGGGAAAGCCGCCTTCGGCAAACGGCGCGTCCGGCAGGTCCAGGGTGGCGAAGCCCTGGTCCAGCAGCGTCTGGAAATCAACCTTGTCGCCATACACGGCGCGGCACAGGGTCTGGTCGTCGTCCAGGAAACAGGGCTCGGCAAAGCCCATGCGGGCCGCCAGTTCCCTGAAAATCTGCGTGTTGGGCTTGGCCTGGCCCAGCGGCGCGATGGCCGGGCGGTTGAGTAGCGCGTCGGTGTGGCCGTAGGAACTGTGCACATCCCAGTGCTCCAGCTGCGTGGTGGCGGGCAGGAGGTAGTCGGCATGGTCAGCGGTGTCGGTCTGGAAATGCTCCAGCACGACGGTGAACAGGTCCTCGCGCTCGAAGCCCCGCACCACCTTGCCGGACTCGGGCGCGACCGCCACCGGGTTGCTGTTGTAGACGATCAGCGCCTCGATCTTCGGCCCGAAGTCGGCTGAGCTTTCGCGCAGCAGGTCGTCGCCGATGGTGATCATGTTGATGGTGCGCGGCCTGCGGCCGTCCAGCAGCTCGGGCTTTTGCAGCGCGGCTTTGTCGACCGGGAACAGGCCGGAGGTGCTCAGCAGCACGCCGCCGGCGCGGTGCCGCCAGGCGCCGATCAAGGCCGGCAGGCAGGCGATGGCGCGGGTCGCGTTGCCGCCGCCGCGCACCCGCTGCATGCCGTAGTTCAGGCGGATGGCGGCCGGGTGCCCGTCGATGAAGCACTGGCCGTAGTCGCGGGCCAGCGACCGGATTTGCTCGGCCGGCACGCCGCAGACGGCAGCGGCGCGCTCGGGGCTCCATTGCAGCGCCCGCTCGCGCAGCGCCGGCCAGCCCACGGTGTGGCGGTCGATGTAGTCGTGGTCGAGCCAGTCGTGGCTGACCAGCTCGTGCATCAGCGCCAGCGCCAGCGCCGCGTCGGTGCCCGGCAGCAGGGCGATGTGCTCATGGCATTTTTCGGCGGTTTCGCTCTTGCGCGGGTCGATGCAGACCAGCCGGGCGCCGTTCTTTTTCGCCTGCTGGGCATAGCGCCAGAAGTGCAGGTTGCTGCCGATGGAGTTGCTGCCCCAGATGATGATCAGCCGGGATTCGGCGAAAAACTCCACCCGCATCCCGACCTTGCCGCCCAGCGTCTGGGCCATGCCTTCGCCGCCCGCCGTGGCGCAGATGGTCCGGTCCAGGAAAGAGGCGCCCAGCTTGTTGAAAAAACGCCCGGCCATGCTTTCGCACTGCACCTGGCCCATGGTGCCGGCATAGCTGTAGGGCACGATGGCCTCCGGGTTGCGCCGGGCAATGGCTTGCAGCCGGGCGGCGATGTCGCTGAGCGCAGCCTCCCAGCTGACCGGCTCGAACTGGCCGCTGCCCTTGGGGCCAGTGCGCCTGAGCGGCTGCAGCAGGCGCTCGGGGTGGTAGGTACGCTCGGTGTAGCGCGACACCTTGTTGCACAGCACCCCGCCGGTTTGCGGATGCGCGGGGTTACCCTGTACCTTGATGGCCACCCCTTCTCTTACAGTTGTAAGCAAGGAACAAGTGTCGGGGCAGTCATGCGGACAGGCGCCCAGCACCTGCCGCAAGGGCGCACTGGGCACAGAGGAATCAAGCGTCAAGGCTTCGGTAACGGAGGGCAGGATGGAGCTCATGCTGCAACTTTATAGTGAATTACAGCGCGCTTATGCAATATGTCCGGAAACGTATCAAAACGGTATCTGCGAAAATCGTTTTTGATACTACTATCTTTGCTGAATGATAAGTTAACGATAAATTTGCGAAATGAAAAAATGACTCTTACCCGAAGGCAATTTTCCATCAGTTCTGGCGCTGCGATGCTGGCCGGTTTCAGCAGCGTGCGTGGCCAGACGGAGGGGAAAATAACTCTGGGCCAGTCGGCCCCGTTCACCGGGCCGGCCGCGGAGCTGGGCATTCAGCTTCACCGTGGCGCCATGCTCTATTTCGACCAAATCAATGCCCAGGGAGGCATCAACCGGCAGCAGGTTGAAATCCGCATGCTCGATGACGGCTATGAACCGGCCCGCTGCGCCCAAAACACTGAAAAGCTGATTGCCGACGACGTGTTCGCGCTGTTCGGCTATGTCGGAACCCCCACCAGCGTCGCGGCGCTGCCCCTGGCCACCAAGGCCAAGGTTCCATTTGTCGCGCCGTTCACCGGCGCGATGGCGCTGCGCAACCCCTTCAACAAATACGCCTTTCACCTGCGCGCGTCCTACAACGACGAAACCGCGCTGATCGTCAAGCAGCTCACCAACCTGGGACTCAATAAGATCGGCGTCTTCTACCAGAACGATGCCTACGGCAAGGCCGGACTTGACGGCGTCACCCTGGCGCTGACCGGCCTGGGCCTCAAGCCCGTGGGCTTGGGTGCGTTCGAGCGCAACACGGTCGATGTCGGGCAAGCTGTCAAGGCGCTGGTCGCCGCCGGCCCTGAAGCGGTGGTGCAGATCGGCGCCTACAAGGCTTGCGCCGCCTTTATCCGCCAGTCGCGCAAGGCCGGTTACGGCGGCACGTTCTACAACGTGTCCTTCGTCGGCACGCAGGCGCTGGCCGACGAGCTGGGCAAGGAAGGCGCCGGTATCGTGGTGTCGCAGGTCATGCCGTCGCCCTACAACGGCGCACGCGCCATCTCGCGTGAATTCATCGAGGCGGTGAAGGCGGCCGACAACAAGGACATCAAGGCCAACTTCTCCAGCATGGAAGGCTACCTGGCCGCCAAGGTATTTGCGGAAGGCTTGAAGCGGGCTGGCGCCAAACCGACACGCGACGCCTTCATCAACGGCCTTGAAAGCATCGGCAAGCAGTCTTTCGGCGGTTTTGCCGTCGCGTTCTCGCCTTCCGACCATGTTGCCTCCAGCTTTGTGGAACTTTCCATGCTGACCGGCGATGGCCGTATTCGCACCTGACCGACACCCTTCGCCAGCCGCCTCTGGCGCACCTTCTGGTTAGCCAGCCAACAGGTTTTTAATGCCAAAAAGGCCTGTGGCGCAGGTAGGTAGTGCGCAAGCAGCTATGAATTAAGTAGCAATCGGAGTGTTGTACTTGCAAGCCGGGGGGCGGGTCCTGGCCACATCAGGCAGCGCTTTTTCAAATGCCGGCGCCTGGCCCCTGCTCAGGCGCCGGCATTGATGCGCTCGTGCTGAGGCCAGGCAGTGCCAGCAAACCACTCAGTTATGCTTGGGCGACCGATTTCCGGCCCCATGCCCTCGGGCTCTTCACCCTACTTGATGTCCTCTTCTTCAGCCCGGTTTGCGCTTGTTCGGCTCATGCGGCCGCACCAGTGGGTCAAGAACGCCTTCGTGTTTGCCGGGCTGGTGTTCAGCCAGAACTGGGGAAATGCCTCGCTGGCGCTGCAGGTGGCGCTGGCCTTCGGCGCCTTTTGCTGCGCCTCCAGCCTGGTCTATATCCTGAACGACTGGCATGACCGCGCCAGCGATGCCCTGCACCCGGTCAAGCGCAAAAGGCCGCTGGCCAGCGGCGCGGTAAGCGCCACGTCGGCGCTGCTGCTGGCGGGCGCACTGCTGGCCGGCGCCATGCTCCTGGCCGGCGGCAATGTCACGCTGCTGGTGCTGCTGGGGCTGTACGTGGCGCTGAACATGGCTTACTCATGGCGCCTCAAGCAGGTGCCCGTGGTCGATGTGTCCATCATCGCCACCGGCTTCATGCTCCGGCTGCTGGCGGGCACGGTGGCGGTCGGAATTCCGCCGTCGCGCTGGCTGCTGCTGACGGGTATCTTCCTGACGCTCTTCCTGGGTTTTTGCAAGCGCAAGGCGGAAAGCTTTCAGGAGGAAGCCCTGCAGCGGGCCGTGCTGGCGCACTATCCGCCGGCCTTGGTTGACACGTTCATCGCTGTCACCATGACGGCCACGCTGACCACCTACAGCCTGTTTGCCACCAGCCCCGAGGCGCAGCTCCAGCATGGCGAGCGGCTGCTCTACACGGTGCCGATCGTCGTTTTCGGGCTGCTGCGCTACACCTACCAGGTGCATCGCGGCCGGGGCGAAGACGTGGCGCGCGACCTGGTGCGCGATGGCTGGCTGGTCGGCACCGGCCTGCTGTGGCTGCTCATCTTCCTGAGCCACTGGCTTTGATGCCGCTTGACAAGTTGCCCGGAGGCGGCGCTGCGCCTGATCGGCTGGCGGCCCGCCTGCCCGTCAAGCAACTGCTGCTGGTGCTGGGCCTGGTGGCCACCGCCTATGCTGCCCTGCTGCTGCTCTGGGGCGACAGCCCGCAGGTGTCGCTGGCGCGCCTGTGGTCGCTGACGGGTTTGCAGGCCGCTGGCCTGTGCCTGCTCAACTATGGCTTGCGCGGCCTGCGCTGGCGCTCGTGGATGGCCGGGCAGGGGCGCAATTTTGGCCTGCTGCAAGGCCTGCGACTGTATTTGGCCGGTTACGCGTTCACGCCCACGCCCGGCAATGTCGGCGAAGCCGTCAGGGGGCTGATGCTGGCGCATCAGCCCTTGGGCGCTTCACAAAGCCTGGCGATTTTTGGCGCCGAGCGGCTGGCCGACCTGCTGTGCCTGCTGCTGCTGTGCCTGCCCGCTGGCTTGTGGGCCTGGGAGCAGGGCATGGTGGGGCAGGCGCCGGCCTGGCTGATGCGCCTGCTGCTGATCGCAGCCGCCCTGGCCGTGCTGCTGCTGTGCCTGCTGTTCAGGTTCCGGCATGGCTTGCTCCAGCGTTTTGACTGGCTGCACGGGGCCTGGAACTGCTTGAGCGTGCGCCCGCTTGCCTGGTTCTGACTCACGCTGGCTGCGTGGGCCGCGCAGGGCATGGCGGTCTGGCTCATCTGCCGTGACAGCGGCATGCTGATCGACCTGCCGACGGCAAGCGGTTTTTACGCGGTGGCCATGGTGGCCGGCGCGCTGTCGGCCCTGCCCGCCGGCCTGGGCGGCACCGAGGCGGTGCTGACCGGCTTGCTGGTGGCGCAGGGCGCCAGCGCCGGGGCGGCACTGTCGATCACCGTGCTGGTGCGGCTGCTGACGCTGTGGCTGGCTGTGGTGATAGGGCTGCTGTCCTTGATTTATAGTGCGGCCATCGCCAGGGAAATCAGTTTTCGCTAAAGCGAAATCTTCTGGCTTGAAGGACCAGTAGTCAGGGTGATTGCATAGCGCTTGTAAATTATTGATTTTTCCCAGTTTTCAAAAATAACTCTGCTTTGAAATATTGAGTGAAATCAACAAATTACGAATTTGGATGCGATTGCCCTGGACGAGTAGTTTGGTTGCTATTAAATCAATAGCTTTTTGCGCACTGTCTGGCTGCGCTGGAGGCTTTTTTGATGCTGAATATTGGTTTGCTGGTCAAAACAAACGGGCTCTAAAAGCCCGCCGGGTTTAGCGGCTTGATTCGCTCTTTGTAATGCCCGGCTTACGCCCGCCTGTCTTTTCCTTATCCCGCCTCTCTTCTTCACCTTCCATGCCCCAGCCGCCAGCTTTAGCCTTTTCACCGCAACAATTTTCTGCCATCCCGGCCCGCTGGCTGCTCGGCGCCGGGCTGGCGTCGTTGCTGCTGCGGGCCTGGATTTCCGAGACCTTTCCAATTTCCGGCGACGAGGCTTTCTTTTACTGGTGGGGCGTTTACCTGGACTGGGGCTACTCCGACCATCCGCCGATGGTGGGCTGGCTGATCGGCTTGATGCGCGCTACGCTGAGCGACAGCATCTGGGCGATTCGCCTACCGGCCGTGCTGCTGCCGCTGGCCCTGGGCGCGGCGCTGTGGTGGGGGCTCAAATCAGTCAACCGCACCCGCGCGGCCTGGGCCGTGCTGCTGTTCTGGCTGGCGCCGCTGAACTGGCTCTACGCCATCATCACCACCGACACGCCGCTGATCTTCTGGTCGGCGCTGTCGGTGGCTGCCCTGATGCGGGCCGAGCACCGCCCCCGGCTGGACCGTGCCGCCTGGGGGCTGTATGCCTTGTCGGGCGTGTTGCTGGGCTGCGCCTTTTTGTCAAAATATTTCTCGGTGGTGCTGGGGTTCACCTACCTGATGTATTTTTTACTGTACCGGCGCGAGCGGCTGGCAGCCTTTGGCGTGCTGCTGCTGTGCGCCTTGCCCGGCCCGGCCGTCAACATCGCCTACAACATGTCGCACGGCTGGTCGAACATCATGTTCAACGTCTATAACCGCAACGAGGATGCGCGGTTCGAGCTGCGCAAGCCGCTGCTGTACATCGTCATGATGGCCTACCTCGTCACACCGGGGGCGCTGTGGCTGGCGCTCAGGCACCGCAAGCCGCTTTGGGCCGCTGCCCCGTCGCAACGCCTGCTGGCCTGCCTGGTGGTCGTGCCGGTGCTGTTTTTTGCACTGCTGTCGGTCAAAAAAGTCATCGGGCTGCACTGGGTGCTGTCGTTTTATCCCTTCGGTTTTGCCTACCTGGCCTTTGCCCTGCCGGCCGACAAGCTCAAAACCTGCGCCAAGGGGCTGGCAGTGTTTGCCGGCCTGCATGTGCTGGTGGTGGCGGGGCTCTACCTGACGACGTTGGAGACCTGGCGCAGCGCCAAGATCTACCCGCAAATCGTTCGCAGCATCAAGACCGCCGACATCCTGCGGCAGGCGAGCAGCCCCGGCACGGTGCTGATGGCCGATTCCTACACCGCCGCATCAATCTACGGTTTCGAGCGCCGCCAGTACATGCCGGTGTTCGGTGTGGGCAAGTTCCATGCGCGCCAGGACGACATGCTGGTGGACTTTTCGCTCTACCAAGGCAAGACCCTGCGAATCCTCACGCCCGACAAGCCCAGGCCTGAAGAGTTCCAGCCCTATTTCGAAAAGGTTTCCGTCAATGCTTTCATGCAGGATGGCGTGACTTTCCATGTTGTCGAAGGCACCGCGTTCAACTACCCGGCTTACCGGGCCGGCGTGCTGGGCGAGGCATTTCGGCGTTTCTACAACATACCCGTCTGGCTGCCGATGACGGGTTGTCCGTTTTGCGAGCGCTACTGCGGCCAGGTGCGCTGCCCGCGCTAGGCTGCGCCTGAAATTTTAGTAAAAAGGCCTGTTGCGCAGGCATTGCTTGCACAAGCAGCTACTAAAAAATGAGCGTTCCGCACAGCGGCAAAAAAGCCTGCGCATCACAAGATGCACGGGCTTTTTGCCTGGTTGTAGCGGCAGGGCGCCGCAAGCTCAGTCTTGCAGTTCAACCTTTGCCATGTCCACATCCAGCCGCTCCATCGCATCGAGCGGTACGCAGGCGGCGGCCTGCTCGTAAAGCCGGGTGGCTTCCTTCATCCGCTTGTCGCCTTCGAGCATGACCATGCCGTTGGCATATTCGACCATGGCAATGGCCGAGCCGGGATTCAGCTTCAACGCTTCCTTGAAAAGCGCCAGGCCGGTGTCTTTTTTTGCGCCATAGGTCATGCTGCCGATCAGTGACCCGACCTTGTCGATCACCTCGGCATGAAAGGCGGCCAGTGCAATGTGCGCGTCGGCATGCCGGGGCGCCAGCTTGATGGTCTGCTCCAGCGCCGCCTTGATCTTGCTGCCCAGCCCTTGCGCCAGCGCCTTGGCCACGCTGATGCCCTGGCTGTAGCGGCCCAGTGCATACGCCTGCGAGTACCAGGCATTGGCATTGCCGGGGTTGGCCGCCTGCTGGGCTTCGGCCCGTTCGGCCACCTGCAGGAACAGATCGAGCTTTGTTTTTTCCTTGCTCTCCAGGTAGGTGGCATAAATGCAGGTGGCCTTGTTGGCCGCCGTGATGCCGTCGCCGCCAGCCCTCATGCCCGCTTCGGCGGCTTTCTGGAATTCGCCGTTGTGAAACAGCACCCATGCCTGCAGCACATCGGCTTCCCTGGGCAGCGGTTCACAGTCGCCCTGGTGCAGGCGCGCCCAGTTTTTCTTCAGGCTGGCCGCATCGAAGGCATAGTCGCCGGGGTGCGGAAAAGGAATCCATTTGGCCATCTTGCTTGTCTCCTTGAATAATTTTTTTAAATGGCGTGACCCGGTATCGGCAGGCGGGCCTTGTCAGGCCGGCGAGCTGACCGGGTTGCCGTAGGCCGCCGCAAGCGTCTGCAGATGCTTTCGCTGGCCCGGCTCCAGGTAGGGCACCAGCAGGCTCAGCACATGGTGCGCCCCCCGCAGCAGCGCCGACTGCGCGTTGGCCGGCTCCAGCGCATTGCGCGGGTCGCGCACATACTCAAAACTCAGCCAGTAGGTCAGCAGCACCACCATGCTGGTGGCCGTGGACTCGACTTCTCGCGAATCAATTGACATGGCGCCGGCGCGGCTCATGCCGTCGAGCAGGCTTTTGACCGAGCGGGTCTTGTTCTTGAGCACCCACTGGAAATGAGTCTCCAGCCGGCGGTTCTTGCTCAGCAAATCGTTCAGGTCGCGGTAGAGAAAGCGGTACTGCCAGATCAGCTCGAACAGCGTGTGCATGAAGAACCAGGCATCCTCGACATTGCGCACCCCATCGCTGGCGTTCAGGAGTTCGCCCAGGGCGCGCTCATAGCGGTCAAACAGCGAGTTGATCAGCTCGTCCTTGGCCGGGTAGTGGTAGTAAAGGTTGCCGGGGCTGATGCCGAGTTCGGCGGAAATCAGCGTGGTTGAAACATTGGGCTCGCCGAAGAGGTTGAACAGCTCCAGCGTGACCTCCAGAATGCGCTCCGCAGTGCGACGCGGCGCTTTTTTCACCATATTGATTTGACTCTCTTGTTTTATTCAGCACTCTACCCCAGGGCGCCGCCGGCCGGAATTAGGGAATCTCATAGCTGCGCCTGCAAACCGGGGCAGCCATCCCGCATGGGCGAAAAAAAGGGACGATCCCGTCCCTTTGAAAATCTAACCTCACGCCAGGCCCGCGCTGCAGCCCTGGTATCGGTTTTCAGCCGAAGGCCTGATGCCTGAAACGATTTATTCGGCTGCGGCTTGCACCTGGCTGGCGCTGGCGGGCGCAACTTTTTTAGCAGCACGTTTGCCGGCTGGCCGGGCAGCTTTCTTGGCGGCAGGCGCAGCGGCTTCTGGCGCTGCGGGCGTGACTACTGCTTTCACTGCAGGGCTGACTGCCTTTTTTGCTGCTGGCCTGGCCGCTGGTTTGGCGGCTGGCTTGGCGCCATTCTTTTGCTCAAGGGTTTTCTCAATCTGGGCAATGCGTTCGGCCAATGCCGCCACTTCCCGAGCCGAAGGCACGCCGAGCTTGCCCAAAGCCTTGGCGACCCGATCTTCGAAGATATTTTCCAGCTTTTCCCAGTTATTGCCGGCCTTGGATTGAATTTCGCTGGCCATGTCGCTCATTTTGCTGGTGGCTTCGGTTATTTTTTCTTCAGCAACAGCTTGTGTCTTGCGCTGGATCGTCAGTCCTTCCTTGACCAGGGTGTCGAATACTTTGCTGCCTTCCTGCTGGGCTTTGGAAAAAGCGCCCAGGCCGGCCAGCCAGATCTGCTGGGCCGAGTCTTTCACGGCATTTGAGAGTTGCGGGCCGGTTTTTTTATCTTCGCTCATTTTTTGCAGTTTCTTGACCATGGAAGGCTCCTGACTAGGTTGAATAAATCTGCACAGCCACCAATGCCGCACACATCAGAAAATATAAGCCCATGGCCTGCTGGCGTTTAGGGGCTGCCTTCTAGAAAACTAGGGATGGCGGTCTATGAAAATCCGCTTGATTAACGGCTGTTCGCGGGTTTCCGCTAAAGGAGGAAATGCCTGGACTTGAGCAAAATGACGGTTTTATTGTTGAGTCAAAGCGGAGATTTGAATGAATTATTTCGTCACCGGAGCCACAGGCTTCATCGGTAAACGCCTGGTCAAAAAGCTGCTGGAACGAAAAGGCACCAAGGTTTATTTCCTGCTTCGCAAAGTAAGCGCTGGCAAGGCGGCGGCGCTGCGCGAATACTGGGGGGTGAGTGCCGCCAGGGCAATTGCCGTGCATGGCGACCTGACCAGTAAAAAAATGGGTGTGGGCGCTGAAGACATCAAAAAACTCAAAGGTGAAATCGCTCATTTCTACCATCTGGCAGCGGTTTATGACCTCGAAGCCGACGAGGAAAGCCAGGTGGCTGTCAATATTGACGGCACCCGAAGCGCCGTGGAGTTTGCAACCGCCATCAAAGCTGGCAGCTTTCATCATGTCAGCTCGATTGCGGCAGCCGGCTTATATGAAGGCGTATTTCGCGAGGACATGTTCGAGGAAGCTGAAAACTACGACCATCCCTACTTTAAAACCAAGCACGACAGTGAAAGAATAGTGCGCAAGGAATGCGCTATTCCGTGGACCGTATTTCGCCCGGCCATGGTGGTCGGCCACAGCATGACCGGCGAGATGGACAAAATCGACGGGCCTTATTATTTTTTCAAACTGATTCAGCGTATCCGCAAACTGCTGCCGTCGTGGATGCCGATGGTGGGCCTGGAAGGCGGCCGGATTAATATCGTTCCGGTCGATTTTGTGGTTGATTCACTTGATTACATCAGCCACCAAGCGCCCGCCAGCGGCAAATGCTATCACTTGGTGGACCCGGTAGGTTACCGCGTCGGCGATGTGCTGGATATTTTAAGCAAAGCTGCTCATGCGCCGCGCATGAATCTGTTCGTCAATGCAGCGTTGCTCGGATTTATTCCCAAGGCGGTCAAAAAGGGCCTGATGGCCCTGGCGCCAGTGCGGCGCATGCGCAATGCCATCATGACCGACCTGGGCGTGCCAGAAGATATTTTGACGTTCGTAAATTATCCAACACGCTTTGACTGCCGGGAAACCCTGTCCGCGCTCAAGGGCAGCGGGATTAGCTGCCCCAACCTCAATGACTACGCCTGGCGCCTGTGGGATTACTGGGAACGCCATCTAGACCCTGACCTGTTTATTGACCGTTCATTGCGTGGCACGGTGGAAGGAAAGGTGGTCTTGATTACAGGAGGTTCATCCGGCATTGGGCTGGCGACAGCGCACAAGTTTGCGGAGGCGGGTGCCACCACCGTTATCTGTGGCCGTGATCAGGACAAGCTCGATGAAGCCTGCAAAGAGGCCAGTGCGAAAGGCTACAGCTTCATCGCTTATCCGGCCGATATTGCCGACATGGCCGATTGCGACCGTTTTATTAAATTACTGATTGCCGATCATGGTGGAGTCGATTTCCTCATCAATAACGCCGGTCGTTCGATTCGCCGCGCCATTGAAGGCAGCTACGATAGGTTTCATGATTACGAGCGGACGATGCAGCTTAACTATTTTGGCTGCCTGCGGGTCACCATGGGTTTGCTGCCCGGCATGACGGCAAAGCGCAAAGGGCATGTGGTCAATATCAGCTCTATTGGAGTTTTGACCAATGCACCACGCTTTTCAGCTTATGTTGCGAGCAAGGCCGCGCTGGATGCATGGACACGCTGCGCTTCGAGCGAATTTGCCGATGTGGGGATTAGTTTCACTACGATTAATATGCCGCTGGTTCGCACGCCCATGATTGCGCCGACCAACCTGTATAACAACGTGCCGACGCTGGCGCCTGAAGAGGCTGCCGACCTGATTGCACAGGCCTGCATATTCAAACCAGTGCGAATCGCCACCCGGCTCGGGATTACCGGACAGGTGATGCATGCGCTGATGCCGCGCATTGCCCAGATTGCCATGAACACCAGTTTTAGGATGTTCCCGGATTCTTCTGCCGCAAAAGGTGAAAAGAGCGACAAAGCAAAGCTTTCATCAGAAGCACTTGCCATGCAGCAGATGATGCGTGGAATTCACTTTTAAATTACCAGCACTGCTAATACTACAGCTGTGCAGTATTAGCATCTATCAAGACTTAATCAGGAACTCTTGCTTGTCACGGCCTGCAGCCAATTCCGCGCTCAGCCAGGCAGGAGACTTACCGCGACCTGTCCAGGTCTTGCCACTGGTCGGGTCCTGATATTTAGGCGCAACCGAATTGCGCTTGTCACCCACAGCCGAAACACGTTTGGCGGTGCCCTTGCCAGAAAATCCCAGTTCCGAAGCCGTCAGCTCATGGGTTTTGATTAAATCCTTGGCAGCCGCGATGGCCTGCGTGCGTTCGGTCTTGCGTTCAGCATCCTGCTGTTTTCGCAGTTCATTCAGTTTGTTCTCATATTCGTTAATTTGTTGTTGCAGTTCGTTTGCTGTCGTCATGAAAGTATTTTCCTTTAAAGGGCTAAATGATAATCGATTATTTACTTGCTTATTTACTACAATAAAAATTGTAGCAGGGCAAAAGTTGCTTTAGTTTTTGGATGATTGATGAATAGCTCGGCTTTGAAGCTCTGGTGCCATCTTCTAATAAAAATTAAATGAGTCATGGGATGAACTGCAACTCTGGTTGCTAGATGCGAATTTTGGATGCGCAAGCTCTGAATTGGTGCTGCATCAACTTATGTAAAACAACGTAAGGTACATGAGCTTGAAGCCCATACCTATGTGCATGCGCTGAAAGAAATTTCAAAGATCCTCCCGGTTTCCCAGTTAAAAATGAGATTTTTTCCTACAGCCATAAATTTTGATCTGCTTTTTGGATTTTCTGTATTTTTAGTCACAGTATGTCAAGGTTTTACTGCCTCACTTGGAAAAATCCGCTCCAAGTAGAATGTGCTATCAGGGATTTGAATGTAGGCAAGGAAAATGGAAGAAATAAAAAACCACATCAAAGTGACAGAGGGAGAAGTGGGTGCATTGGATGTGTTGGTCACTTTGGCGGAAAACATCAAGCTGCTTCTGGTTGTTCCGCTGCTTGTCGGGCTATGCGCGCTAGGTATTTGTTTCATGGTTCCCCAGAGCTATCAGAG
>JAQGNK010000488.1 GCA_028291905.1 Polaromonas sp. | reverse complement strand
AGAATCCAACCTTAGCCAATGCCGGCGCTGGCTTGAAGCCTCCAAGCTTCGCTGCCGTGCGTCAGACAGTTCGTACATCTGGCGGCCCGGCCATCAGCCAGCCCTTGCCTTTACCAATCAACGACTTTCCGCATTAAACAGGCTTGCAGCGCAGGAAAGAACTACGCCAGCAGCTATGAATTCAGTAGCAAAATTCCTGCAGCCCAAAGCGCGCCGCGATTGAACGCCAATGTGATTCCGGCCTAGTGTCGCGTCACGCGAAAAATGTCGGGAGATCGCGTTGCCATTGGCGTGTAGCGCAAGGCGCAGACCGCGGTCAAGGCTAACGCCTCGACAAGGGATGCAACGCGGCGATGCACAAAGAAGGCCAGCGAGACCCGGCAGTTTGGGCCTGACGCGACACTACAGCACCAGCGGCGCCAGCGGCAAGGCGCGTTTATGGGCGGTACTGCGAAACGCATTGATCATGATTTCAGCGGCCCCGGCATCGACCGGCTTGCCTTCCAGGAAATCGTCGATCTGCTCGTAGCTCACGCCAAAAGCCTCTTCATCGGGCTTGAGCGGCTTGAGCGACTCCAGGTCGGCGGTCGGCGTCTTGAACACCAGCGCATCGGGCGCGCCCATGGCCTGGCCCAGCGCCCGCACCCGGCGCTTGGTCAGGCCGCTGAGCGGCGTCACATCGGCTGCGCCATCACCGAACTTGGTGAAAAAGCCCATCAGCGCCTCGGCTGCATGGTCGGTGCCGATGACCAGCCCGGCCTGCGCCCCGGCAATCGCATACTGCGCCACCATGCGCTGGCGCGCCTTGACATTGCCCATCAAAAAGTCGAGTTCCGACGGGCTGCCCATGGCCATGCCGGACGCCTGCAGCGAATCGCGCAGGGCATCGGCCGCCGGCTTGATATCGACCACCAGGGTGATGTCGGGCTGGATCACCCGCAGGCACTTCTGCGCATCAGCTTCATCGGCCTGGGTGCCGTAAGGAAGGCGCACCGCGATGAAGGACGCCTCGCGGCCCTGCTGGCGCACCTCCTTCACCGCGCGCTGGCCCAGCAAGGCCGACACCAGCGAATCGACACCGCCGCTGATGCCCAGCACCAGCGAGCGGCGGTTGGCCCGGACCAGGCAGTCGGCCAGAAACCGGGTGCGGGCGGCGATTTCGGTGGCCGCATCGAAGGCGGCGCGCACGCCCAGGCTGAGGCTGATGGCCGATTGGGCATACAGGCTGGCGCTCATGCTTCTACCTTGCTTTCTGCCCGTGCCTGGCTGGCTTGGGCCTGCTGAAGAAACTGCGAATGCTTGGCGGGAATCTGCTTGAGCGCATGCAGCGCAGCCTGCTCGCGGATGGCGTTGCGGTCGCCAGTGAACTGCCGGGTTTCGCTGAAAAGCTGCTCCGGCAGACCGTCATGGCGGGCAAAAAACCAGGCGAAGCACTGCGTTCCCGCCGGGATGGCCGGGTCGGTGTCGTCGGTGACGCCGGTATTGGCGATTGCCATGTTGGCGCCGCTGTTGCGCATGGCACCCTGGGCCATCTCGCGGGCCACCTCTTCGCTGGTCAGGTTGAAGCGCTCGATGGTTTCGGCCTTCACACCCAGACGCTGCTGCTTGGCTTCGGGCGAGTAGACAACAAAGGCGCATTCGAGCAGCTTGCCGGCACCGGGCACGTCGGCAATGTGTGCGGCAATCAGGCCGGCAGTGCAGGACTCGGCGGTGGTCATGACCAGGCCATGGTCGGTCATGTAGCGGGTGACCGACTGGAACTGCTCGCCCAGCTGGGCACTGTGGTGATAGCTTCTTGGGGTGGCGTTTGACATGGCAGATTTGTTTTTTATCGCTTGGAGCCAGAGCTGGCTTGCGTTGTTCAAGGATAAAAAATAATGCCGTTCGTGTGCCGTGGCAGGCTGTGATGTTTGGGGCATTCGGGGTGTAGGAAATAGCTGGCAGTTTTGAGCAGCTTGAGGATGGGTTTGGGCCTATTGGACTTATGCCTGATTAGCTGCCTGGCTCAGACACAAAACCGGCATTCCCGAGAAGGCGGCAATCCGGTGCTCCAGGCCCCGCTCCGGCTGGATTACCGCCTTCGCGGGAATAACACGGGGAAAGCATGTCAGAGGCAAGTAGCCAATCAAGAATTTACAGGCTTTGGGCTGACAATGCTTGCGCAACCTGGTGTCAACGCTCTCGGCAGGAGCAGTTCCTGTCCGTGCAACCAGGGTTCATGGATGAAAAGTGCCTTTGGCGCAGGCAGAGCTTGCGCCAGCAGCTATCAGTTCAATAGTACGCAGCCTGCCGGGCAGTTGCAGTTGCAGTTGCAGTTGCACGCGCTTGCGTAGCCGGGCGCAGGTTCAGCGCGCCATTGGCGTCCAGGCGGCGGGCGCACGGTGCAGTGCTTGTCAGCAGCGGCGCCAGGGGATGATTTTTCGCGGTCTTGTTGATCATTTTTATTTCAAGACAACCAGCCATCAGGGTCAAACCCAGGCGATTTGGCCGCAGGCCCTGCATTCCCCGATACTGATGGGTGGATTCATTACCGACGCAAACACTTCATGATCAAAACCTCGACCGACAAAAACAAAATCAAATTCCTCCTGCTTGAAGGCATTCATCCCTCGGCTGTCGATGTGCTTCAGGCTGCGGGCTACAGCCAGATCGAAAGCCTGTCCGGCGCCTTGCCCGATGAAGAACTCAAGCAAAAAATCGCGGATGTGCATTTTCTCGGCATTCGCTCGCGGACACAGCTGAGCGCCGACGTGTTTGCCCATGCGGCCAAGCTCGCGGCGGTCGGCTGCTTTTGCATCGGCACCAATCAGGTGGACCTGCAGGCGGCGCGCGAGCGCGGCATCGCAGTGTTCAACGCCCCTTTTTCCAACACCCGTTCGGTCGCTGAACTGGTCTTGGCCGAGGCGATTTTGCTGCTGCGCGGCGTGCCTGAGAAAAGTGCCGTGGCGCACCGGGGCGGCTGGCTCAAGTCGGCCGAGAATGCCTATGAAATCCGTGGCAAGACCCTGGGCATCGTGGGCTACGGCTCCATCGGAACCCAGCTCTCGGTGCTGGCCGAAGGACTGGGCATGCGGGTGGTGTTTTTTGATGTCGTGACCAAGCTGCCGCTGGGCAATGCGCATCAGGTTTCACGGCTGAACGACTTGCTGGCGCAGTCCGATGTGGTGACCCTGCATGTTCCTGAAACCCAGGCCACGCAATGGATGATTGGCGCGGCGCAGATCGCCGCGATGAAGCCGGGCAGCGTGCTGATCAACGCCTCGCGCGGCACGGTGGTCGAGATCGAGCCGCTGGCCGAGGCCCTGCGGGCCAAAAAGCTGCTGGGCGCGGCCATCGACGTGTTTCCGGTCGAGCCGCGCAGCAACAAGGACACGTTCGAGTCGCCGTTGCGCGGCCTGGACAATGTGATCCTCACGCCGCATGTGGGCGGCTCGACGATGGAAGCGCAGGCGAACATCGGCATCGAGGTGGCCGAAAAACTGGTGAAGTACAGCGACAACGGCACCTCGACCTCCTCGGTCAATTTTCCGGAAGTGGCGCTGCCGGCCCATCCGGGCAAGCACCGGCTGCTGCATGTTCACCGCAACGTGCCGGGCGTGCTGTCGGAAATCAACCGGGTGTTTTCCGACAACCAGATCAACATCGCCTCGCAGTACCTGCAAACGATTGAAGCCATCGGCTATGTGGTGATTGACATTGACGCAGCGCATTCGGACATGGCGCTGGCCAAGTTGGCCAGCGTGCCTGGGACCATCCGCAGCCGCGTCCTGTTTTAAGAATTGCCGATATCAAACGCCCTGCGGCACTATTAAAATCATAGCTGGTTGCGCAGACTCTTATTGCGCCACAGGCACTTTTCTCCTAAACATCTCAGTGAAGCAGCCGCATAACCTTGCACAGGTTTATGCGCTGCCGCAAACATTACTGGGCAGGTGAAGGCGGCTGAGCCGCAGGCGCTTGCAAGCCAAGCAGGCTTGCAAGCGCAGCGGTAGGCATCGAACCCTCTTTTGTGACCAGGGCGCCGGTTTGCGCATGCGTCCCGATGACCACCGGAACCGAGGCAAAGCCAAAGCGGGTCATCAGTTCGGTGTTTTTGGCAATCAAGGCCTTCTGCGCATCTAGGCTGGATCCGGCGCTGATACCGCCCTGCCGGGCCAGCAGGGACGTCTCATGCTCATCCATTGCCGCTATCGGATCAGCCGCAGCCAGCAGCGTGGCGCCCTGGGACGTGCTGGACGCATTGATGAGGCTTACCGGGACCCAAATAAATTTAATCTGGGACTTGAGCGGCTTTGCCGCATTCCACAAGGCACCGCAATGAGGGCACTGGGCATCAAAAAATACATAGGCCGTGCGGGCGCTCATCTGCGAGCCCAGGGTAAAACCCGTAGCCTGCTCAGCCATTGCAGCCATGGAAACAGGAGCGGCTGCCGATTTTTCCGCCTTGCCGGCCATGTCAGTGAGCGAAGATTGGTTACATCCTGAAACTAGAAAAATGGAAAACAACAGTTATCGAAAAAAAATGGCGCAGTAATTTATGGATCATGATGGTTTCAAATCAAAAGTGGGCAGGTCAAGCCTGCAACAGGCTAGCTTTAAAGCATCCCTATTTCGACAAATTGGTTACCAGTTCCTGGATGAGCATAAAAAATTCAGGTGCCCGCAGCACAGATACGTGTGTTGCACCAATGGCATAAGTAAGACGTGTTTTTACACCCTGGCGCTGCAGTGCGGCAGCATACGCTTCGCTGAATTTCGACGGCATGCTGTCGTCCTTGCTGCCCACCAGCAGCGCCATGCGCGTGCCGGCAGTGATTTTTGCTGTTTCAGCCTGCGGTGAAAGGCTTTGCGTCAGGCGCTCTGCCCTGCCCGTGGAAGCGTTGCGCCATTGCTGCCACTGCGGCACATCGCATGGGCAGGCAACCAGCAAGAAAGCATCAGCGCTGGACGGGAAACGGCTTGCCACCAGCGCCGTCATGGCGGCGCCTCCCGCATGGCCCACCAGCAGTATCTTCGTGCCGGCATTGAGCATGCGCAGCCGGTCAAGCGCCGCCGCCACGATCACGACATTGCCTGCCGTGTAGTCATCGTTGCCGGCCACGCCAT
>JAQGNK010000479.1 GCA_028291905.1 Polaromonas sp. | reverse complement strand
AGCACCGTGACCTGCCAGCCGCGGCGCGCCAGGCTGGCGGCCACGGCAGCGCCGGCCAGGCCCGCGCCAATCACGATGCAGCGGGCCGGAGTGCTCCGCGCCGGCGCCATGCGGCTTTTCTTGAGTTCCCATGCGGGCTGGTATTCGCCCTGCAGGTTGTCGCGCTTGGGCGGCGCGCCGGGCACTTTCTTCACCACGAAGCCGCATTGCGCCAGTGCATCGCGCACGCTGCGGGCAATGGTCCAGGTGGCGATGCGGGTGCCGCGCCGGCAGCAGCGCGCCACCGCCTTGAAGGTGTGTACATCCCAGATGCCAGGGTTGAGGCGGGGGCTGAAGCCGTCGAGATAGACCGAATCGGCTTCAAACGAAGCGTCTCGCAGCACCTGCCTGGCGTCGCCGATACACAGTGTGAGCAGCACCTGCCCGCCCTCGAACACCAGCCGGTGCATGCCGGCCAGCAGGCCCCAGAGCTGGCTTTTCAATTCTTCGGCGAAAGGAATCAGTTCGGGATGCGTCAAGGCGCTGCGCAGCACATCGCCGGCGCTGGCCGGAAAGGCTTCTGTCGAGACGAAATGCAGCAGCCGGGGCCGCAGCGGGTCGGCCTTCCAGGCGGCCCAGGTGACGAGGAAATTGAGCCCCAGGCCGAAGCCGGTTTCCAGCACGCACCATTGCGGCTGGCTGGCCCAGGCTTCGGGCAGGCCGCAGCCCTTGAGAAAAACTTCCCTGGCCTGCTCCAGCCCGCCGAGTTCGCTGCGGTAGCGGTCGCCGAAGCGCGGGCTGTAGGGGCTGCCGCCTGCCGTGCCGTCTTCCAGCCATTCAATGCGCTCGGCCATCCCCTGCGCTCAGGCGCCGGGAGGCGTGGGCGGAACGTAGCCCTGCACCGCATCGGCGCCGTCGCCGAAGAAATGCTTTTCCATCTGCCGCGCCAGGTACTGGCGGGCGCGCGCATCGGCCAGGTTCAGCCGGTTTTCATTGACCAGCATGGTTTGCTGCTTCATCCAGTCGGCCCAGGCCTGCTTGCTGACCTCTTCATAGATGCGCTTGCCCAGCGGGCCGGGGTAGGGCGGAAAGTCCAGGCCTTCGGCTTCCTGGCCGAGCTTGATGCAGTTGACGGTACGTGCCATGAAAAATCTTTCAGTTTGTTGGGGTTTGGGTTTCTAAAGATGATTAACGAATAAAGAACTAAGTTTTTATTCGTTCCGAAATGGGTGAAGTGCTTTCAGAATCCATTTTGTTCGCATTCACACGCAATTTTTTTGGAATCAAAGAGCAAACCCATGACTTCACGCCGCGACTTTATCAATCTTTCAACCCGTGCCGCAGTAGCTGTGGCGCTGGCAGGGTCAGTGATGGCCGTGCAGGCCCAGCAGCCGCCGGTCACGCTGCTCAATGTGTCCTACGACCCGACCCGCGAGCTGTACGTGGACTACAACGCCGCCTTTGCCAAGTACTGGAAGGCCAAGGCCGGCCAGGACGTGACGATCAAGCAGTCGCACGGTGGCTCGGGCAAGCAGGCGCGCTCGGTCATCGACGGCATCGACGCCGATGTGGTCACCCTGGCGCTGGCCGGCGACGTGGATGCGCTGGTCAAGAACGGCGGCCTGCTGCCTGCGGACTGGCAAAAACGCCTGCAGCACAACTCGGCGCCCTACACCTCGACCATCGTGTTCCTGGTGCGCAAGGGCAACCCGAAGGCCATCAAGGACTGGGACGACCTGGCCAAGCCCGGCGTGGCTGTCATCACGCCCAACCCCAAGACCTCGGGCGGCGCCCGCTGGAACTACCTGGCGGCCTGGGAATTCGCCAAGCGCAAGAATGGCGGCAGCGACGCCAAGGCCAAGGAATTCGTCGGCCAGCTCTACAAAAACGTGCCAGTGCTCGACACTGGCGCGCGCGGCTCGACCATCACCTTTGTCCAGCGCAACGTCGGCGACGTGCTGCTGGCCTGGGAGAACGAAGCCTTGTTGGCCCTGAAGGAATTCGGCGCAGACAAGTTCCAGGTGGTCGTGCCGTCGATCAGCATCCTGGCCGAGCCGACCGTAGCCGTCGTGGACAAGAACGTCGACAAGAAGGGCACCCGCGCCGTCGCGACCGCCTACCTCGACTACCTGTATTCGGATGAAGGCCAGGAGATTGCCGGGCGCAACTACTACCGCCCGACCAGCGAAAAAGCCAAGGCCAAGTACGCCAGCCAGTTCCCCAAGCTGACGCTGTTCACCATCGACCAGGGCTTCGGCGGCTGGACCAAGGCGGACAAGGACCATTTCGCTGATGGCGGCTCGTTCGACCAGATCTACACCCAGAAGTGAAGCTGCCGGCCGGCTGGTCCGGCCTGCGCTTCCCAAGCTACCCAGAAAGAACAACAAATGTCCGTGCAACCCACCGTGCTGCTGATCGCAGGCAGCCCGTCCGACCCGTCACGCTCCGCCGCGCTGCTCGATGCCGTGAATCTCCGGCTGGCGCTCAGGGGCGAGCTGAAGGTGGTGCGGCTCAATGTCCGCGAGCTGCCCGCCGAGGCGCTGCTGCTGGCCCAGTGGGGCCATCCGGCCATTGTGAAGGCGCTGGCGCAGGTCGAGCGGGCCGATGCCATCGTCATCGCCACGCCGGTGTACAAGGCGGCCTACAGCGGCGTGCTCAAGGTGTTTCTGGACCTGCTGCCGCAAACCGCCCTGAAGAACAAGACCGTGCTGCCGCTGGCCACCGGCGGCAGTCCGCACCACATGCTGGCGCTCGACTATGCCCTGCGGCCAGTGCTGCAGTCGCTGTCTGCGCGGCACATCCTGCCGGGCGTCTATGCCACCGATGTGCAGATTCCACGCTCGGAGGAGGGCATCTATGCGCCCGCCACCGAGATTTCGAATCGGCTTGACGAAGCCGTCGCCACCTTGCTGGCCGAGAGCTTTCGAATGCCGCCGCCGCCCCGGTTCGATCCGGTGCTGTTCTCGCAGGTGCAATGCAGCGTCTGAGTGCGCAGGCAGCTTTTCCGGCTGCCAGCTAATTGAATTCCGGATTTTTGAACGACCGCCTTCCCGGCGGGTGGCAGCGCTTTGCCTGCTCGCAACACCGCATCAACCCATCACTAAAAAAGCGACGACCATGACTTCCTCCTTCATCGACAAGCCCGATTTCGGCGCCGCCAGGCCACCGGCCGGACTGATTCTGCGCGACCTGCTGGCCAGCATTTTGCTGGTTATGGGGCTGGCCCTGGCCGTCAGCCTGTTCATGCTGCCGGCGGCCCATGCGCAGGACAAGACCGAACTGCGCATCGGCTACCAGAAGGCGGCCAGCCTGTTCGTGCTGCAAAAGGCCCAGGGCACGCTGGAAAAGCGCCTGGCGCCGCTGAACGCCACGGTGAAATGGGTCGAGTTTCCGGCCGGTCCGCAGCTGCTCGAAGGCCTGAACCTCGGCGCGGTTGATGTCGGCTTCGTCGGCGAGGCACCGCCGATCTTTGCCCAGGCGGCCGGCGCCAAATTCGCCTACATCGGCTACGACCCGGCAGCGCCCGAAGCCGAGGCAATCCTGGTGCCCAAGAACTCCGCCATCAAGTCGGTTGCCGACCTGAAAGGCAAGAAGATCGCGCTGAACAAGGGCAGCAATGTGCACTACCTGCTGGTCAGGCTGCTGGAGAAAAACGGCCTCAAGCCCGGCGATGTGCAGCCGGTCTATCTGCCGCCGGCCGATGCGCGGGCGGCGTTTGAAAGCGGCCATGTCGATGCCTGGGTGATCTGGGACCCGTTTGCCGCCGCCGCTGAAAAAGCCATCGGCGCCAGGGTGCTGGCCGACGGCAAGGGCGTGGTCAACAACTACCAGTATTACCTCGGCGAGCGCGGCTTCGTGGCGAAAAATCCGAAGGTGATCCAGGCCTGGTTCGACGATTCGGTGACGCAGGGCGCCTGGCTCAAGGCCAACCTGAAAAAGGCCGCCGAACTGATCGCGCCGCTGCAAAGCCTGCCGGTCGACGTGGTCGAGCTGAGCCTGCAGCGCTATGAATTCAACGTCAAGCCGGTCCCGGACAGCGTGATTGCCGAGCAGCAAAAGCTGGCCGACACGTTTTTCGAGCTCAAGCTGATCCCCAAGGCGATTGCCGTGCGCGACGCTGCCTACAAAACCGCGCCCTGAACCCCATGCCAAGGAGCCACACCATGAACACTTTCACACCCCTTCAGCTGCGCCGGCGCTTCCTGGCGATTGCCGGCACCACCGCCGCCGTGTGGGGCCTGGGGCTTGGCCGCGCCAGCGCCCAGAGCGCGCCGGGCAAGGCTGAAAAAGCTGCCGAGCCGCTGCAGCAACTGCAGCAATTACGTATCGGCTACCAGAAATCCGCCGTCAACCTGGTCATCCTCAAGCAACAGGGCGTGCTGGAAAAGCGCTTTCCCGGTGCCAAGATCACCTGGGCCGAGTTTCCGGCCGGCCCACAGCTGCTCGAAGCCCTGTCGGCGGGCAGCCTGGAGTTCGGCCTGACCGGCGACTCGCCGCCGGTGTTCGCCCAGGCCGCCGGCAAAGAGCTGCTGTATGTCGGCGCCGAGCCCCCCAAGCCCGACAGCTCGGCCATCCTGGTGCTGGGCGACTCGCCGATCAAGGCGCTGGCCGACCTCAGGGGCAAGAAAATCGTCCTGCAAAAAGGCTCCAGCGCCCACTACCTCCTGGTGCGGGCGGTCGAGAAGGCCGGCTTGAAATGGACCGACATCCAGCCGATCTACCTGGCGCCGGCCGATGCGCGGGCCGCTTTCGAGCGCAAAAGCGTTGATGCCTGGGCCATCTGGGACCCGTTCTATGCCGCCGTCGAGCTGGACACCAAGCCGCGCGTGCTGGCCAACGGCCGCGATCTGTCGAGCAACAACTCGTTCTACCTCGCTTCCCGCCCCTTCGTCACCCAGCAGACGCAGGCCCTGACGGTGCTGCTGGAGGAACTGACACGGGCCGACACCTTCGCCCAGACCCGGCGCAAGGACACCATCAAGCTGATGTCCGATTTCAGCGGGCTGGATGCCGGCATCGTGAGCCTCTTCATCCAGCGCCGCCCGCCGTCGCCGGTCAGCCCGCTGAGCGCCACCACGGTCGCCGACCAGCAGCGCGTGGCCGACGCCTTCTTCAAGCTCGGCCTGATCCCGCGCCCGGTCAAGGTTGCCGAGATCGTCTGGCAGCCCGATGCGGCGCGCCTGGCCCAGCTCACGCGCAAATAAGCCATCAAGGAGCAAATTCATGCAAGTTTTCTGGTTCATCCCCACCCATGGCGACAGCCGCTACCTCGGCACCAGCGAAGGCGCCCGCGAAGTCAGCTTCGATTATCTCAAGCAGGTGGCCGTGGCCGCCGACACGCTGGGCTACGAAGGCGTGCTGCTGCCCACCGGGCGCTCCTGCGAAGACCCGTGGGTGGTCGCCTCCAGCCTGCTGGCGGTGACGAAAAACCTCAAGTTCCTGGTCGCGGTGCGCCCCGGCCTGCACCAGCCCAGCCTGGCGGCGCGCATGGCGGCCACGTTCGACCGGCTCTCGGGCGGGCGCTTGATGATCAATCTGGTGACCGGCGGCGACCAGACCGAGCTGGAAGGCGACGGCGTGTTCTTGAACCATGCCGAGCGCTACGAGCAGTCGGCCGAATTCATCCGCATCTGGCGCGAAATCATTGCCCGCAGCCATGACGGCCAGGGTTTCGATTTCGACGGCAAGCACCTGAGCGTCAAGGGCGCCAAGCTCTTGTACCCGCCGGTGCAAAAGCCGTATCCACCGGTGTACTTCGGCGGTTCGTCGGATGCGGCGCATGACCTGGCCGCAAGCCAAGTCGATGCCTACCTGACCTGGGGTGAGCCGCCCGCCGAAGTCGCCAAGAAGATCGCCGATGTCCGGGGCCGCGCCGCCAAGCTGGGGCGCACGGTCAAGTTCGGCATCCGCCTGCATGTCATCGTGCGGGAAACCGAGGACGAAGCCTGGCGCGCCGCCGAAAGCCTGATCAGCCGGCTCGACGACGACACGGTGATCCGGGCGCAGGCAGCCTTTTCGCGCATGGATTCCGAAGGCCAGCGCCGCATGGCCGCGCTGCATGCCGGCGGCAAGAAGCGCACGAGAGCCGACCTGGAGATCAGCCCCAACCTGTGGGCCGGCGTGGGCCTGGTTCGCGGCGGCGCCGGCACCGCGCTGGTGGGCGACGCCAAAACCGTGGCGGCCCGCTTCGAGGAATACGCCGCGCTGGGCATTGACACCTTCGTGATGTCGGGCTACCCGCATCTGGAAGAAGCCTACCGCTTTGCCGAGCTGGTGTTTCCACTGCTGCCGCGCAAGCTGCGGGAAAAGTTGCCGGGTACCGGCCTGACCGGGCCGTTCGGCGAAGTCGTCGCCAACAACTACCTGCCGCGCGCGTCGCAGAGCTGAGGGGCCGCCATGACGATTCATGCCATCAACCATGTGCAGCTGGCTTTCCCAGCCGGGCAGGAAGCGGCGATCCGGCATTTCTACACCGACCTGCTCGGGCTGACCGAGTTGGGCTTCACCACTGGGCCGGCGCTGCGTTTCAACGCCGGCGGGCAGCGGCTCGACCTGCTGCCCGCCAGCGCCTGGCAGCCGCCGTCGGCGCTGCCGCACCTGGCCTTCGAGGTCACTGACCTGCCGCGCCTGCGCGCCCGCCTGCTGGGCGCATCGCTGGCGCTGGATGAAAGCCGGCCGCTGCCGGGCCACCTGCGCTTTTATGCGCAGGACCCGGCGGGCAACCAGCTTGAGTTCCTGCAGCCCGAGCCTTCTGGAGCCGCCGCATGAGCACGACCACGCAGATCCGGGAGCTGCAGGTGACGCCGCTGCCCGACATCCCTGACGCACCGGCGCCGCGCTCGTCGGCCAGCAGTGCGGCGCCGTCGGGCTTTTCAGGCGCCGCCTTCCTGCGCGAGCTGGGCGAGCGGGCACTGCCCTGGCTGGTGCCGGTCGGGCTGATCGCGCTCTGGCAGGTGGCCTCCAGCCTGGGCTGGCTGTCCACCCGGGTGCTGCCCGCGCCGTCGGAAGTTTTGAAGGCCGCCTGGACGCTGGCCGTGTCGGGCGAGCTGTGGACGCATGTGAAGGTCAGCGCCGGGCGTGCCATTGCCGGCCTGGCGATTGGCGGCAGCCTGGGGCTGGCGCTGGGCCTGCTGACCGGCTCGGTGAAGTTTTTCGAAACCCTGCTGGACTCGACCATCCAGATGGTGCGCAACATTCCGGCGCTGGCCTTGATTCCGCTGGTGATTCTGTGGTTCGGCATCGACGAGTCGGCCAAGCTGTTTTTGATTGCCGTGTCGGTGTTCTTTCCGCTCTACATCAACACCTTTCACGGCATTCGCAATGTCGATCCGGGGTTGATCGAGATGGGCCGCAGCTACGGCCTGTCGCGCTGGCAGCTCTACCGCGAGGTGATCCTGCCGGGCGCCATGTCCTCCATCCTGGTGGGCCTGCGCTTTGCGCTGGGGCTGATGTGGGTGATTTTGATCGTCGCCGAAACCATCTCGGCGCAGGCCGGCATCGGCTACCTGACGATGAATGCACGCGAGTTCCTGCAGACCGATGTGGTGCTGGTCGGCATCCTGCTGTATGCGCTGCTGGGCAAACTGGCCGACGTCTTTGCCCGCGGCCTGGAACGCTACTGGCTGCGCTGGCATCCGGGCTACCCGAGCACCG
>JAQGNK010000281.1 GCA_028291905.1 Polaromonas sp. | reverse complement strand
GTGCACGGTGGCCTCGGCGTCGTGCGGCAGGTCCAGCATCATGCAGCCTTCGGCGCCGGTCGCGATGGTCAGCGCATCCAGCGCGGCCTGCATCATGCGTGGCGCCAGCACCTCCTCACGGACGCTGTTGAGAATGTGATCCACCACCTCGCCCCGGCGCAGCGCCATGGCGACGGCGCTGTTGGTGCCGTCCTCCTCGGTGACGTCCTGGGCGGCGCCGCGGCAGCCGACGATACGACCCTCGGTATCCAGCAGCGGTGCCACCGAAAAGCACAAGGACACGTTGCTGCCGTCCGGACGACGCAGCCAGGCGCGGCGGCGACGGACGGCGCCGGTGGATCGGAAGGGATTGAAGCCGGTGGCGCCGTCGGCCTCGGTCAGCAGCAGTTCTGCCGGCTGGCCCAGCAGGGTGCCCGCCGGCCAGCCGATCGCCGGGTCGGGAAACACGAAGGTCAGCCTGCCCCATTGGTCGGTCTCGAACGCAAGATCGGCCGACAGCGCCACCAGATCGCGCCAGCGCTGCCTGCTTTCCAGCAGGGCGCTGCGCAGCGGATCGATCCGCGTGACCATGCCGGCCGGCCTGTCGGACGCTCCGTCGCCGCAGTCTGGCGCGGGAGAGGTGGTGGCCCTGTTCATCGGTATGCTGTATCCCTGACGCCTCGCACTCTGCCGCCGACTGGTGAACAGGTCGTTACGCATGCCGCCGTGACGAATGAATAATGGTCGGGCACTGGAAGTGCTGCGGCCGAATTGACAGCCGACCGACCGCTGCGCATGGTCCGGCCGAGCCAGGAGCACGCGGAAACATGATCGACGACCACCTGCGGGACACCATCGAGGCGCTGTGGGAACGCCGCGACGGCGTGACATCGGCTACCGGCGGCGCCGACCGCGATGCCGTCGAAACCGTGCTGGCGGCACTCGATGCCGGCACCGTCCGCGTCGCCGCGCCCGCGTCCGACACCTGGCCGACGGAATGGGTGGTCAACCAGTGGCTGAAGAAGGCGGTGCTGCTGTCGTTCCGGCTGCGCGACTCGGTGCTGATGGAAGGCGACGGCGGCGCCCCCGTATGGGACAAGGTGCCGATGAAGTTCGAGGGCTGGGACGCGGCGCGGTTCCGCCAGGCCGGCTTCCGCGCCGTTCCCGGCGCCATCGTGCGCCGGTCCGCCTATGTGGCGCCGGGCGCGGTGCTGATGCCCTGCTTCGTCAACGTCGGCGCCTATGTGGGCGCCAACACCATGATCGACACCTGGTCGACGGTGGGAAGCTGCGCTCAGGTCGGCCGCAACTGCCACATCAGCGGCGGCGTCGGACTGGGCGGCGTTCTGGAGCCGCTGCAGGCCAACCCGGTGGTGATCGAGGACGACTGCTTCATCGGCGCCCGCTCCGAAGTGGTCGAGGGCGTGATCGTCGAGGAAAACTCGGTCATCTCCATGGGCGTTTACATCGGCCAGAGCACACCGATCTATGACCGCGAAGCCGACACCGTGACCTACGGCCGGATTCCGGCGGGTTCGGTCGTGGTGTCGGGCAACCTGCCCAAGGCCGGCGGCAAGTACTCGCTGTACTGCGCGGTGATCGTCAAGCGCGTCGATGCAAAAACCCGCGCCACCACCAGCCTGAACGACCTGCTGCGGGACTGAGTGACCCCCACGCTCCCCGCTTCGCGTGGTTCGCTGCCCCCTCGACGGGGCCGCTGCGCCTGCGGCCCTGGCTGGCCTGGCGTTGACACGCCCACGCTTATCGCTTTGTGTAACTCGCTGCCCCCAGGGGGCTGGCTTGGGACGGCCTAGTGCGGCGGCCTCCCCTTTTTCCGCTTTCGCCTGCGCGCTTGATTTAACGATGACCAAAGGGTGACCATGAGCACGATGGAAAGAATTCTGCGTTTGATGGTGGACAAGAAAGCGTCCGACGTCTATCTGTCCGCGCACTCGCCGGCCCTCATCAAGATCAACGGGCAGGCCATTCCGATCAATGCGCAGATTTTGCCGCCCGATGCGCCGCGCAACCTGCTGGCCGAGGTGCTGCCGCCCAAGCGCATTGAGGA
Organism: Polaromonas sp.; assembly: GCA_028291905.1. Classification (GTDB taxonomy): domain Bacteria; phylum Pseudomonadota; class Gammaproteobacteria; order Burkholderiales; family Burkholderiaceae_C; genus Polaromonas. The sequence goes on along the minus strand of JAQGNK010000281.1, from coordinate 3,811 downwards.
GTTGGAGGAGATCGGCGAGCTGAACATGGCGCTGGCCGTCGAGCGGCTGGGCAACTTTCGCATCAGCGCCTTTCGCCAGCGCAGCACCTACGCGGCGGTGATCCGCTACATCCCGAGCACGATTCCGCCGCTGGCCAGCCTGGGCGTGCCGGCGCTGCTGGGCGAGCTGATCATGGCCAAGCGCGGCCTGTTGCTGATGGTGGGCGCCACCGGCGCCGGCAAGAGCACCACGCTGGCCGCGATGATCGACCGGCGCAATGAAACCACGCCCGGCCACATCCTGACGATAGAAGACCCGATTGAGTTTTTCTTCACCAACAAGAAATCGGTGGTGAACCAGCGCGAGGTCGGCAGCGATACCCAATCGCTGCAGGTGGCGCTCAAAAACGCGCTGCGCCAGGCGCCCGACGTGATTTTGATCGGCGAGATCCGCGACCGCGAAACCATGTCGGCAGCGATTGCCTATGCCCAGTCGGGCCACTTGTGCCTGGCCACCATGCATGCCAACAACAGCTACCAGGCGCTCAACCGCATCCTGAGCTTCTATCCGGTGGAGGTGCGGCCCACCATGCTGGGCGACCTGGGGGCGGCGCTGAAAGCCATCGTCTCGCAGCGCCTGCTGCGCAACCAAACCAACACCCGGGTACCAGCGGTCGAGGTCATGCTCAACACCAAGCTGGTGTCCGAGCTGATCGAAAAAGGCGACTTTTCCGGGGTCAAGGAGGCGATGGAAAAGTCGATGGCCGAAGGCTCGCAGACCTTCGAGCAGCACATCGCCAAGATGATCAATGAAGGCACGGTGACTCGCAAGGAAGGCCTGGCGCATGCCGATTCGCCGACCAACCTGATGTGGCGGCTGGAAAATGACTTCTCGGCGGCCCAGACCAAAGCCGATGAGAACGAGGTGGACCCGGACGATGAACCGTCCTTCACCGAAATCACGCTGGATGTGAGGCACTGAGCCCCACGCTCCCCGCTTCGCGTGGTTCGCTGCCCCCCAAGGCGGCTGCTGCGCCTGCGGCCCGGCAAAGCCGGTTCCGCGGCCCTGACTGGGGTGGACTTGCCCCCACGCTCGTCGCTTTGCATACTGCGCTACAGCCGTCTTTGCCTCATTTCCAACACCTGACCGCATTGGCCTTAACTTGAACACTCTATGTCTCGAACTCTGCACCTTACCGAGCAACTGATCTCGCGCCCTTCCGTCACGCCCGACGATGCCGGCTGCCAGGCGATGCTGATCGCCCGGCTGGCGCCGCTGGGCTTTGAATGCGAAACCATCGTCAGCGGGCCCGACACCTTCCGGGTCACTAACCTGTGGGCAAAATTCAAGGGTTTTAGTGCTGTAGCGCAGGTTTCGCCTGCGCAGTCAGCTATTGAATCCATAGCGGATTCACTGCCTGCAGGCATGGCCGTCAAGACGCTGGTTTTCGCCGGCCACACCGATGTGGTGCCGACCGGCCCGCTGGCGCAGTGGCACAGCCCGCCTTTTTCGCCCAGCCACCGGGACGGCAAGCTCTACGGGCGCGGCGCGGCCGACATGAAATCGTCGATTGCCGCGATGGTGGTGGCGGTCGAGGAATTCCTGGCCGCGCACCCCCGGCCCGCGCTGTCGATGGCCTTTCTGATCACCAGCGACGAGGAAGGCCCCGGCACCGACGGCACGGTGGTGGTCTGCGAGCAGCTGCAGGCCAGGGGCGAGGTGCTCGATTACTGCATCGTCGGCGAGCCGACCTCGGTCAGCCAGGTGGGCGACATGATCAAGAACGGCCGGCGCGGCACCATGAGCGGCAGGCTCACCGTCAAGGGCCTGCAGGGCCACATCGCCTACCCGCACCTGGCCAGGAATCCGATTCACCTGTTCGCGCCGACGCTGGCCGAGCTCGTGGCGACCTGCTGGGACGAGGGCAACGCCTTCTTTCCGGCCACCAGCTGGCAGGTGTCGAACCTGCACGGCGGCACTGGCGCCTCGAATGTGATTCCGGGCGAGTTGGTGGTCGATTTCAATTTTCGTTTCTGCACCGAATCGACGCCAGACAGCCTGCAGCAGCGTTTGACAGCCATCCTTGACAGCCACGGGCTCGACTACGAGCTGAAATGGACGATTGGCGGCCTGCCCTTCCTGACCACGCCGGGCACGCTGGTCGAGGCAGTGCGCGGCGCCATCCTGCTTGAAACCGGGCTGCAGACCGAGCTGTCCACCACCGGCGGCACCAGCGACGGCCGCTTCATTGCAAAAATCTGCCCCCAGGTCATTGAGCTGGGGCCGGTCAACGCGACGATTCACCAGATCAACGAATGCGTGGAAGTCGCCTCGCTCGACCCGCTGAAGAATATCTACAAGGGCGTGCTCGAACGCCTGGCGGGCCTGGCATGAGCAACCTCCCCGCCCCCACTGTGACGGTGCTCGAACTGATCGAGCAGATGGCCGACCGGCTGGACGCCGCCGGCTTGACGTTTTTCGACGGCTACGGCCAGGGCACGACCAATGCGTTCGACGAGGCCGCTTGGCTGGTGCTGTGGCGGCTCGGCTTGCCGGTTGAGGACCTCGATTCAGTGTCAAACCAAGCTGTAGCGCAGGCAGATCAAGCGCAGGTTGCCCTACTTTTTGATGAACGCATCAACACCCGCAAGCCCGCCGCCTACCTGACGAACGAAGCCTGGCTGATGGGCGTGCCCTTCTATGTCGATGAGCGCGTCATCATTCCGCGCTCCTTGATCGCCGAGCTGCTCGACGACGGCAGCATCGACGACTGGCTGAGCGACGAGACGCGCCGCGTCCTCGATTTATGCACCGGCAACGGCAGCCTGGCCGTGCTGGCTGCTCTGACCTATCCGGAAGTGGTGGTGGATGCCGCGGACATCAGCCCGGACGCGCTGGCCGTGGCGCGCATCAATGTGGACCGGCATCAGCTGGACAGCCGAATCATGTTGATCGAATCCGACGGGCTGGCGGGCTGCAGCGGTTCTTACGACCTGATCCTGTGCAACCCGCCCTATGTGAATGCCGCCAGCATGGCCGCCCTGCCGGCTGAATTCCGGGCCGAACCCAGCCTGGCGCTGGCCGGCAACAGGCACGGCGGAACCGACGGCATGGACTTCATCCGTGACCTTTTTCAAAGCGTTGCCACGCAAATGAACGAAAATGCCGTCCTGGTGCTGGAAATCGGCAATGAGCGCGAGAATTTCGAACGCGCTTTTCCGCACCTGGAGCCGCTCTGGTTTGAAACCAGCGCCGGCCCGGATCAGGTCATGCTGCTGACACGCGAGCAGCTGGCCTGAACCCTGCTTAGCTTTTTGGGCTGGCACGCGCCTTGCCGGGCGCCGTGCGACCCGACTATTTTTCTTCAGTCTGTTTGTTCAATGATTACCCTTAAAAACGTGGTGCTGCGCCGTGGCTCCAAAGTGATTCTCGACAGCGCGTCTGTCTCCCTCAATCCGGGCGAAAAAATCGGCCTGGTGGGCCGCAACGGTGCGGGCAAGTCCTCGCTGTTCGCCATGCTCAACGGTACGCTGCACGAGGACGGCGGCGAATACTACATTCCCGCGCAATGGAAAATGGCGCAGGTCGCGCAGGACATGCCCGAGACCGAGCAAAGCGCAACGAGCTACGTGATCGAGGGCGACGTGGTGCTGCTGGCCGCGCAGGCCGAAGTCGATGCGGCCGAACTCAGCGGCGACGGCGACCGCATGGCGCATGCCTACATGGATTTGTACGACTCGGGCGCGCACGACGCCCAGGCCCGGGCGCAGGCGCTCATTTTGGGCCTGGGCTTCAAGCTCAGCGAGCTCGACAACCCGGTCAACAGCTTTT
>JAQGNK010000278.1 GCA_028291905.1 Polaromonas sp. | reverse complement strand
TGCTGGCCTTCGAGGCGGCCGCCCATCGCGGCAGTTTCACCCTGGCGGGGCAGGACTTGTCGATCAGCCAGAGCGCGGTAAGCCACCAGGTGCTGGGGCTGGAGCAGGCGCTGGACGTGAGCCTGTTCTTGCGCCAGCCCCGCCAGCTGGCGCTGACCGACGCCGGCCGTTCGCTGCTGGCGCGGGTGGGTCCGGCGCTGGACGCCATCGAGGCCGTCATGCTCGAGCTGGCTTCCTCCAAAGGCGAGGGCGGGACGCTGGAGCTGGGCGTGGTGCCCACTTTTGCCACCAAATGGCTGATTCCGCGCATGCCGACCTTCCTGAAGGCCCATCCGCACATCACGCTGAACCTAGCCACCCGACTGCTGCCTTTTGACTTCTCCCATACGGGCCTGGACGCGGCAATTCATTACGGCCGGCCCGACTGGCCGGGCACCGAGTGCGAGTACCTGATGGGCGAGGACAGCGTGGTGGTCTGCAGCCCCGCATTGCTCAGGGAAAAGCGCCTGCGCCAGCCCGCCGATGTTTTCAATTTCACGCTGATACACCAGAGCACACGCCAGCATGCCTGGCGCGACTGGCTGCAGTTGGCAGGCATCGACGACCCGCAAGGCGCCAGCACGGGGCCCAAGTACGAACTCTTTTCCATGATTGCCCAGGCGGTCAAGGCCGGGCTGGGTCTGGCTGTGCTGCCGCGCTTTCTGGTCGTCGACGACATCGCCGACGGCAGCCTTGCCGTGCCTTTCGACATTCCGCTGAGCTCGGACTTTGCCTACTACCTGGTCTGGCCGGTGCAAAAGGCGAACTGGCGGCCGCTGCTGCAGTTGCGCGACTGGCTGCGCGACGAGGCGGCTGCGCCGGATTGACCGGGTCAGCGCCGAACTTCTCCAAAAGCAGCACCGATTCATCCTGGCCTTTTGTCATGGCGCTCAATGCCCATGACGATTTTTGCTATTTAATTAATAGCTGCTTGCACAGGAAAAACCTGCGCCAGAGGCCTATTTGATGCTGAAAATCGTCTGCTGGCGAGGCCAGGTGCGCCTTGGCTAGTCTGCGGCCTGCGGCGCCAGGCTTTGCGAAGGCCGGCGAAGGGTGCTGTCAAAAGGGTTGATCTGCGCGCCGATGGCGGCGGCTTCCCGCTTGAGCAGTTCCACGACGGTGGGCAGCCGGTCCGGGCTCAACCGGGAAGAGATGGTGCCGACGCTGAGGGCCGCCACGGCGCGGCCTTCACGGTCCAGCACCGGCACGCCGACGCCGGCCATGCCGTCGAGCAGGTTGGTGTTGCGGCCGGCGTAACCGAGTTCACGCACGCGGGCGACCTCGGTGCGCAGGTAAACCTCGTCATAGACGCCGAATTCGCGCACCCGGGGCAGGTTGTAGCGAATCACTTCCTCGCGTTCGCTCTCCGGCAGGAAGGCCAGGATCGCCAGGCCGCCCTGGCCCATGCCCAGCGCCACCCGCCCGCCGATGTCGCCGGTGAAGGAGCGGATCGGAAACGGCCCTTCGCTGCGGTCCAGGCAGACCGCGTCGAAGCCGCTGCGCACCAGCAGGAAAATCGTGTCGCCCAGGCTGGCGCACAGGCGCAGCATCGACGGGCGGCACAGGCTGCGCAAGTCCATGGTGTTGCCGGCCTGCGCCGCCAGCGCAAAAAAATCGATGCTCAGGCGGTACAGCTTGCTCGATGCGTCCTGCTCCACCATGCCTTCGGCCACCAGGCTTTGCAGCAGCCGGTGGGTGGTGGCCTGCGTCAGGCCGGTGGTTTTGGCGACATGGGTGATGCGTCCCCCCTTGGCTTGGCTGCCGGCCAGCGCACGCAAGATGGCAAAAGCACGCTGCACACTGCTCGATGCCCCGTTTTCTTCTTTCATAAAGTTTCTTCCATTGGAATGGATTTGAAATGTATCTTATATAAATTCCATATATCGGAATAATTTAAATAAATATACCAATATACGGAATAACGTGTTGACGATTTTTTATATCCTGCTTTAGAGTGAAGGTCATCAAAGTGTCATCTCGCCGCATGTCGCGGTGCCGATTTCACGGTTGTTGCGGAGCTTGCCCATGACTTTCCTGACGCTCAAGAACGTGAACAAATCCTATGGCGCCACTCATGCCGTCATGGACATGAACCTGACAGTGCAAAAGGGGGAGTTCGTCTCGCTGCTCGGGCCGTCAGGCTGCGGCAAAACCACCACGCTGCAGATGATCGCGGGCTTTGCCGACGTGACATCCGGCAGCATCACCCTGGACGGCCGCGACATCACCCATGCCAAACCCAACAGCCGGGGGCTGGGCATCGTGTTCCAGAGCTATGCGCTGTTTCCGCACATGAGCGTCTATGACAACGTGAGCTTCGGGCTGGAAATGCGCAAGGTGGCCAAGAACGAGCGCGCCGACCGCGTCAAGGCCGCGCTGGCGCTGGTGCATCTTGAGGCGCATGCCCTGCGCTACCCGCGCGAGCTGTCGGGCGGCCAGCGCCAGCGCGTGGCGCTGGCCCGCGCGCTGGTCATCGAGCCGCCGGTGCTGCTGCTCGACGAGCCCCTGTCCAACCTGGACGCCAAGCTGCGCGAGGAAATGCAGTTCGAACTGCGCCAGATCCAGCGCAAGGTGGGCACCACCACGGTCATGGTCACGCACGACCAGACCGAGGCGATGTCGATCAGCGACCGCGTGGTGGTGATGGAGGCCGGGCGCGTGACCCAGATCGACCCGCCGCACCGGCTGTATGAGCATCCGCAGACGCGGTTCATTTCCAGCTTTGTCGGCAAGGCCAATTTGCTCGAAGGCCGCGTCAGCGCCACGGCGGACGGCTGGGCCACGGTGAAGCTGGGCGGCGTGTCGCTGCAGGTTCAGGCGCCGGGCGCGGCGGCGGGCGATGCGGTGGTGCTCAGCCTGCGTCCCGAAAAAATACGGCTAGTGGCTGGGCCGGGCCAGCTGGCGGGAACCGTGCGCGAGCGATTCTTCCTGGGCAGCCAGTGGCTTTACTGCGTGGCTTCTCCTGCTGGCGAGATGGTGGTGGTCTGCGCCAATGACGGCGCCGCGCCGGCTGAAGAGGGCCAGGATGTGGGCCTGGACTGGCCGGCCGCGCAGGTGCGCTTGCTGCCGGGTGCGCTGCACTTGAATCCGCGGGCGCATGAGGTGGCGGCATGAGCACGGCAGCCGCCATTGCGCCCGCGCCACTGCCGCCGCTAGCCGTGAAAAGCCGGCTCAATGCGCCCTGGCTGCTCTCGGCCCCGGCCTTGCTGCTGTTCACCTGCTTGCTGCTGGTGCCGCTGGCGCTGACGGCCGTGCTGTCGTTCCAGGTGTTCGACCATGCCACCGGCGTCAAGAACAGTTTCACGCTGGCGCATTACGTCGCCGTGTTCACCGACGACTACTACCACTCCATTTTCTGGCGCACCTTCTGGATCTCTGCGCTGACCACCTTCATCTGCGTGCTGGTGGGCGCGCCAGAAGCCTATGTGCTCAGCCGCATGCGCAGCCCCTGGCGCTCCATCTTGCTGCTGGTGGTGCTGGCGCCGCTGCTGGTGTCGGTGGTGGTGCGCGCCTTCGGCTGGAGCATGCTGCTGGGCCCCGAGGGGCTGGTCAACCAGCTGGTGCGCGCCGTCGGCCTGCCGCCGATGCGCATCCTCTACACCGAAGCGGCCGTCGTGATCGCGCTGGTGCATGTGATGCTTCCCTTCATGGTGATCCCGGTGTGGACATCGCTGCAAAAGCTCGACCCCGGCGTGGAGGACGCCGCGCTGTCGCTGCAGGCGTCGCACTTCACTACCTTGCGCCGGATCATCTTTCCGCAGGTGCTGCCAGGGGTGCTGTCGGGCAGCCTGATCGTGTTCGGCCTGAGCGCCAGCGCCTTTGCCATTCCGGGCCTGCTGGGCGGGCGGCGGCTCAAGATGGTCGCCACCGTGGTGTATGACGAGTATTTGCACGAACTCAACTGGCCGCTCGGTGCCGCCATCGCCCTGACGCTGCTGGTTGCCAACCTGGTGCTGATGCTCAGCTACAACCGCGTGCTTGAGCGGTCCTACAAAAAATCCCTAGGTTAAGGCGGGGCAGCATCATGTCAAAAAATGGACCCCTGGCCTTATTCTTCAATGCGCTGGTGATCGCCTTCATGCTGGCGCCGCTGCTGATCGTTTGCGTGGTGGCCTTCACGCCGGCCAACACCCTGACGATCCCAACCACGGAGTTCTCTTTGCGCTGGTTTCGTGCCGTGTTCGCGCATGCCGATTTTGTCCAGTCCTTCAAGAACAGCCTGTGGCTGGCCTTCCTGTCGGCCAGCCTGGCGACGGTGATTGCGGTGCCGGCCGGCATGGCGATTGCGCGCCATAGCTTCAGGGGACGCGATTTCCTCAACGGCCTGTTCCTGTCGCCGCTCATCATTCCGCACCTGGTGCTGGGCGTGGCCCTGCTGCGAAGCTTCTCGCTGATCGGCGCGACCGGCAGTTTCTTCTGGCTGGCGCTGGCTCATGTAGTCATCATCACGCCCTACGCGCTGCGGCTGGTGCTCGCATCGCTCGAAGGCGGCGACCGCAGCGCCGAGCAGGCCGCGCTATCGCTGGGCGCCAGCCAGGCCACGGTGTTCAGGCGCATCACCCTGCCGATGATCCTGCCGGGCGTGACCGGCGGCTGGCTGCTGGCCTTCATCAACAGCTTTGACGAAGTGACCATGTCCATATTCGTCACCGCGCCCTCGACCGTGACCCTGCCGGTGCGCATGTATATGTACGCCACCGAATCCATCGACCCCCTGATGGCAGCAGTGTCGGCCCTGATGGTGGCATTGACCGCCGTGGCCATGCTGGTGCTGGACCGCATCTACGGTTTGGACAAGATTCTGGTGGGCCATAAATGAGCGCGGCAGTGAACACCGCAAAAAGCACCGCCTTGCTGCAGCGCGTGGCGGAACAGACCGGCCGCGCAGGCGTTGGCTTTGTCCTCGACGGCCAGGCGCTGCATGCCCTAGCAGGCGACACCGTACTGACCGCCGTGCTGACGAATGGCGCGCAACTGCGCCAGAGCGAATTCAGCGGCGAGCCGCGCGCCGGCTTTTGCATGATGGGTGCCTGCCAGGACTGCTGGGTCCGCACCGAGCAGGGCCTGCGCCTGCGCGCCTGCGCCACCTTCATTGAAGAAGGCATGCGCCTGGTGACGGGGGCCGCGCCATGAGCACGCTGCAGGCAGTCATTGTTGGCGCTGGTCCGGCCGGCATACGCGCCGCCCAGACGCTGGTGGCCCACGGCATGCGGCCAGTGGTGGTCGATGAGGCGCCGCGCTGGGGTGGGCAGATCTACCGCCAGCCGCCCGCAGGCGCCGGCTTTAGCCGCAGCAAGCAGACCCTGTACGGCTTCGAGGCCGC
>JAQGNK010000388.1 GCA_028291905.1 Polaromonas sp. | reverse complement strand
CTCGTCAAAGGGGTTCATGCTCATCTTCACATTGGCGATGTCCACGCCCGTGCCGTCGCTCTTGACGCGCACCTTCACGTTGTAATCCACCACGCGCTTGACAGGGACCAGAATTTTCATAACAGGGTATTAATAGTAAGCAGTTCAACTATTGAACGAAATGTGGCGAATTTTTTGAAATCACACCGAGCGGACAAAATCCGAAAGCGGCATGCCACTCTTCAGGACGTGTTCGCCCACCACCTGGTTCCAGTACGCCTCCGAGCCATGGGCCATGCGCCATTCATGCAGTCGCCGGGTCAGCAGTTGAAGGTCGTACTCTTCCGTAACGCCAATGGCACCGTGCAGCGCGTGGGCGGTCGAAGCCACCAGCACCGAAGCTTCGCTGGTGCGCGACTTGGCGATGGCGCCGGCCAGCAGGGACGGCGTCTTCCCGGTGCCCTGAAAAGCCGCCTCGGCGGCAATCGATGCCGCCGCCGTGTGCTCGGCCATCACACTCAGCTGGTGTTGCACGGCCTGGAATTTCCCGAGCGACTTGCCGAATTGGTTGCGGTCATTGCAATACTGCAAAGTCATTTCAAACAATCGGTTCATGGCGCCGCTGAGCAGTGCGGCATGCAGCGCGGCAGCGAAGGCGGGCAGCAGGGCTCCGCCTTGCGGTGCACTGATGGCGCTGCGGTCATCGGGCCAGGTAAGGCTTGCCGTCAGGCTGCGATGCACACCCGTGGCCTGGCGCTGCGCTGCGGCACCAGCCAGCAGCAGCAAGGTGTCGCCATCATTTGCCAGGACAAAGTCAGCGATCAATCCATAGGGTGCCAATGCGCAGCTCAGACTGCCGTCGGTGTTGCGCCGAAAGCCTGCGGCCAGCGTGACCATGCCTGCCGGCATGACGAATTGCGAGGCGACCAGCGCCCTGGCGACAATGGTCTGCGCCACCGGTACCGGCACTGCGTACCGCCCGAAATGGCTCAGAATCGGAAACAGTTCCGCCAGGGACAGATTGGCTCCGCCTTCGGCTTCGCTGGCCAGCAACTCCAGAAATCCGGCACCCGCCAGGGATTCCCACAAGGCAGCGGGCGAGGCACCCGCCTCAATGGCGCGCACCGCAACCGGGGTGCAGTGGTCTTTAAGAATGTCTTCGATGGCTTCTGCAAACATGGCTTTTGTTCTTTCTTAGCGCAAGCCCAGACCGCGCGCGATCATGCCGCGCAGGATCTCGCGCGTGCCGCCGCGCAGGGAATAAGTGGGGGCAATCTGGCTTACATACGCCACGGTCCGGTACAGGTCTGCATCCACCGGCGCATCCGGGTCCATGGCAATGGCCGCCTCGATCAGGGCCGGGACGCTTTGCTCGAATTCCGTCCCGATGTCCTTGATCAGCGCGGCTTCGACCACCGGGCTTTCGCCGTTGACCAGCTTGCTGGTGACCGCAATCGACATGTTTCGCAGCGTCGCCAGATGAGTGGCAAAGCGCCCGATGGTGGCGGCGTGAACCAATGCATCGGGACTGTTTCGCAGGCAGCTGATCCAGTGCTCCAGCAGCACGATGCTTGAATAGATGCGTTCCGGGCCGCTGCGCTCGAAGGCCAGTTCGGCATTGACCTGCGCCCAACCATCGCCTTCATTGCCGACCAGCGCCTCGTCGGCCAGCATCACATCATCAAAAAAGACTTCGGAAAAATGCGCGTCGCCCGCCAGGTCATGGATCGGCCTGACCGTCACGCCCGGCAGCGACAGATCGATGATCAGCTGCGACAGGCCTTTTTGCCGGTCCTGCGGTTCGCCGGACGTGCGTACCAGGGCGATCATGTACTGGCAATGGTGCGCATTCGTCGTCCAGATCTTGCGGCCGTTCAAACGCCATCCGCTGGCACCGTCAATTTGGCAGCGGGTGGCCCGGGTTCCAACGCTGGCCAAATCGGAGCCGGCATTGGGCTCGCTCATGCCGATGCAGAAGAAGGCCTCGCCAGCACAGATTTTCGGTAAATAGAACTGGCGCTGCGATTCGGTGCCGAACTTGAGAATCAAGGGGCCGCTCTGGCGGTCGGCGATCCAGTGCGCGGATACGGGCGCACCTGCCGCAAGCAGTTCCTCGACCAGGACGAAGCGCGAAAAGGCGTCCAGGTTGGCGCCACCGTATTGCGTGGGTAAAGTGACGCCGACCCAGCCGCGCGCGGCCAGTTTTTTGCTGAAGGCTGCGTTGAAGCCCATCCACGAGCGTGCTCGGATGTCTGGCGGCGTCGGCTCGAAGCTGGACTGAAGGAAGGCTTTTACATCAGCGCGGAACCCGTCGGTCTCAGCGGGGAGGGCGGCCAGGCGAAAAGCAGAAAGGAGGTTGCTCAAGACATTCTCCCGTATCAGTCAGACGCCCTGTGCGCGGCCAACCTGGGCCAACTCAATTTCAGCGGATTCTGTAGGCGTGCAGATTTAACGGTATTCATGTGAAGTCCTGTTTCGATGGATAAAGTCCAGAATAAAAAAAATTTCCGATACCGTCCAATACTTAATTTTCTAAATGCTGATACGACTTCAGTATCAGAATTGGCCATGTCGTGACATGACTGGCGTATGCTTGGTGTGAAGGACACACCGCATGGACCTGAGACGCATTCGCCAATTTGTCGTGCTGGCCGAAACATTGAATTTCCGCCGTGCAGCCGAGCGGTTGCACATGGCCCAGCCACCGCTGTCGGTTTCGATTCAAAAGCTCGAAGCGGAGCTGGGCGCCAAACTCTTCACGCGCGAATCCAGCGGCGTCGTGCTCACCCCGAGCGGCCGTGCGGTCCTGGTTGAGGCGCGCAAGCTGCTGTTTCATGGCAGCCAGTTGAGTGAATCGGCCAGGCATGCGCTGGACGGAACTGGCGGCACCCTGCGCATTGGCTTTGTGGGTTCCGCGATACATGGAATGCTGCAAAAGCTGCTGCCTTTGTACCGGGCCGAATATCCTGGCGTGGAACTGATCCTGCGGGAAGCCACATCGGTCAGCATCATCCAGCAGTTGGAGGATCGCGTGTTGGACATAGGGCTGGTGCGGGTTCCGCTATTGCAGTCATCGCCTGTCAAGCTGCTTCAGTTGGAGCCGGACGTGTTCACGGCCGCTTTGCCGCGTGGCAGCCCACTGGCAGAAAAATGGCCGTTACGCCTGTCGGACATGGCCACGGAGTCTTTCATCATGTATTCGCCCAACCATGCGGCAGGGCTTCACAGTGCTGCATTGCTTGCGTGCCAGCACGCTGGTTTCATTCCCAAGGTGTCGCAACAAGCCATTCAAGTTCAGACCGTCCTGGCGCTGGTGGAAAGCGGACTCGGCGTGGCGCTTGTGCCGTCGATCATGCAGCGCTACAACAGCGACAGAATCATTTATCGGCCTTTGGCTGATGTCCTGCCGGACGCTTCGATCGGGCTGGCGCTGGCATACATGGAGGACACGGAAAGTAGCGCGGCAGTACGTTTTCGTCAACTGGCAACACGTGAATTTCAGCTGGAGGCGCTGCGTTAGCAGTCACAGGACTTTATGAGCGATTCCGGCGCGTTAACTGCGAGATAACGTGTTCAGGCCCCATCCCGGTCTTGCCTCAGCGGGGCAGGGAACAAGAAATACGGGACAGCGGCAAACTTGCGCGGTTAAGCATGAAAAGTGGCTCCAGCGCAGGCATTGCTTGCGCAAGCAGCTACTGATTCAATAGCAAATAGATTGCTGGGCCGCCGCTGTCCCAGATCAGGGTGATTGCGCTCTAGTAACTAACGGCTTTCGTACGGCGTTCCTGCCGCTCTTTCAAACAAGGTCGCCAGCTTTTCAGCCAGCGGCGTCAAGGGCAGGGCATCGCGCCTGACCAGGACAATGTCTGGTCCGTCGAGCGCTTCCGTCACCGGTATCTCCTGCAGGCAGCCTTTGAACAGCGTGGTGCTGATCCACTGCTGGGGCAAAAAAGCCAGCGCGTCGGTCGATGTCAGCAGGGCAATCACTGGCAGCGTGGTCAGCGTCTGGGTGACCGATTTGGGCGCGGGCAGGCCATGCACTGCAAACTGTTCCTCGAATTCGACTTCGACCGGCTGGCGCAGGCCCGTCATGATCCACTCGGCATCGATCAGCCCGCGCAGGCTGCGCACCTGGGCCAGCGGATGGCCCCGGCGGCACACGACCGCGCGCCGGTTGCGAAACAGCAGCTGCAGGTCATAGGCCTTGTCCAACTCACCCAAGGGGCGAGGCCCGACATAGAAATCAAGGCTGCCATTCCTGAGCTGCGGCTCCAGCGCTGGAAAAAGCCCCTCGGTCAGGGTCAGGTGCGCGTCGGGAAAGCTTTTGCGAAAAGCCGGGTACACCTGCGGCACCAGCGACAGGAACACCGCGCTCGACAGCCCGGCGCTGACCTTGCCGGCGCTACCCCCCTTGAGCTGCTCGATTTCCTGCCGCCCGCGCTCGACATCGAGCAGGATGGAGCGGGCACGCACCACGAACGCCTGGCCGTACACGCTGAGCGATGCGCCCTTGCCGTGCCGCTCCAGCAAGGGAACGCCCAGCTCCTTTTCCAGATCGCGCAGGCCCCGGGTGATGGCCGGCTGTGCCAGCCCTTGGGCGCGCGCCGCAGCCCGGATGCTGCTGGCGTCGGCCACGGCGACCAGGTTGCGCAGTTGGTGCAGTTTCATAAGTGATGCCTGATGGGTATCAAAAGTACCATTTTGCATGCTTATTGTTTTTTTGATCGATATCAATAATCGCCACATTGTTAGGCAGTAGTCAATTTCTGGAGACAAAATGAAACGTCGATCCTTCACTGTTCTGGCCGCCGGCATGGGCCTGGGCTTGCTGGCCAACCCGGGCTGGGCGCAGTCTTTTCCCACCCAGCCTGTGCGCATCATTTCCCCGTTTCCCGCCGGCAGCGGGCCGGACGTGGTGGCTCGCATCGTCGGCGAGAAGCTGACTGCCAGCTGGAAGCAGGGCGTCGTGGTCGATGCCCGGCCGGGCGCCAACGGCTTTCTGGCCATCGGCGCTGCCAAACAGGCGGCGCCCACGGGCTACGACCTCCTGATCGCCGATGTCGGGCACCTGGCCATCAGCCCGTCGCTGTTCAAAAAGCTGCCCTATGACCCGAAGATGGATTTCGTTCCGGTGGGCGGCGTGTACCGTACCTCGTTTTTCGTCGTGGTGGCCGCCAACAGCCCGATCCGAACGGTCAAGGACCTGATGGCCGCCGCCGCCACGCCGGGCAAGGTCACCTACGGTTCCAACTCGATTGGCGGCCCGCTGCACCTGGGCGCCGCGCAGCTGGAAGCGGCCAGCGGCACCAGGATGACGCATGTGCCCTACAAGGAAATCTCGCAGCTCTACATTGCCGTGTCCACCGGCGAGATCGACTGGGCCATGGGCAGCATCGCCAGCGCCGGCCCACTGCTCAAGGCCGGCAAGGTCCGCTTCATTGCCGTGGCCGATGATGTCCGCTCCCCCAGCCTGCCCAACGTGCCAACCCTGGAGGAGTCGGGTGGCCCCAAGGGTGTCAAGGCGCGCACCTGGGTGGCCTTGATGGCGCCCAAGGGTACGCCTGCGGCTGTTATCACCACGCTGAACCAGAGCCTGAACGACGCGCTCAGGCAGCCTGACGTGGCGGAGAAATTTTCCGCCTTCGGCTTCGTGCCCGACCCGACCACGCCCGCAGCGCTCACTGGCCTGATCGACAGCGATGCGGTGGTGTATGCGGGCATGGTCAAGCGCACCGGCGCCAGCGTTGACTAAAAGCAGGAGCTAAAGCCATGAAACAAACCACTGATGTCGCCATCATCGGCGGCGGGCCGGCCGGCCTGATGCTGTCCATTGAACTGGGCTGCCGGGGCGTGGACTGCGTGCTGCTGGAGGAAGACATCGCGGCGCCGGATTTTCCCAAGGCCAATGCCACCTCGTCGCGCACCATGGAGCATTACCGGCGCCGGGGTTTCGCCGGGCAGATCCGCTCGCTGGGCCTGGCCGCCGACCATCCGCAGGACGTGGTGTACTGCACCACACTGGCGGGCCGGGAGCTGAGCCGGTTTTCGATTCCATCGCGCACCGAAGCGCTCAACCGCACGTCCTTTGGCGACTATGGCGAGGAATCCTGGCCCACGCCGGAGCTGCCGCACCGGGGCCAGCAGATGCTTATCGAGCCCGTGCTGCGCGCGCAGGCCGGGCAGTACGAAAGCGTCAAGCTGATGCTCGGCTGGCAGGCCGAGTCGATTGCAATGGATGAGCAGCGAGTCAGCATTGGCGCTCGGCATGCCGAAAGTCGCGAGACATTGGTGCTGACCGCGCGCTACGTCGTCGGGTGCGACGGCCCGCGCAGCCTTGTGCGCAAGACCTGCGGTATTCGCTACAGCGGCCAGAGCGACGAAGCACGGGAGTTTTTCGGCGGGCAGATGCTGTCGGTGTATTTCACTTCCCAAGCGCTCTACCAGGTGCTGGGCAAGGAAAAGGCCTGGCAATACTGGGCGGTCAATGCGGTGCAGCGCGGCCTGCTGATCGCTATCGACGGCGTGGAAAAATTTCTCTTTTGCCTGCAGCTGACCGCGGAGCAGACGCCTGAATCGGTGGACTTCAGGGCCGCGATGTTCGCCGCCATCGGCCGTGAATTCGCGTTCGAGCTGATCGCTGTGGGCCCCTGGCATGCCGGCTTCACCCTGGTGGCAGACCGCTTCTCCAAGGGCCGCGCCTTCATCGCCGGCGATGCGGCGCACCTGTTCACGCCCACTGGCGGCATGGGCTACAACACCAGCGTCGATGATGCGGTGAACCTGGGCTGGAAGCTGGCCGCCGTCGTCAAGGGCTGGGCCGGCGAGGAACTGCTCGACTCGTACGAGGCCGAGCGCAAGCCCATCGCCCAGCGCAACACCGCGTTCGCCCGTGCCATGGCCGAGAGCATCGGCAGCATCAAGGTGCCGCCCAATGTCGATGCCGAAGGCCTTGATGCCGAGCGCGTGCGCCAGCACCTCGGCAAGGCCCTGCACCGGCATGTGCGCGACGAGTTCAACATTCCCGGCCTGCAGCTCGGCCTGCGCTACGAGGGCAGTCCCATCGTGACAAGCGAAGCGGGCGCGCCAACGCCCGATGAGCCCAACCGCTACCTTCCTTCGGCTCGACCTGGGGGACGCGCGCCGCACTTGTGGCTGGACGGCGTGTCCATCTTCGACCTGTTCGGGCGCGATTACACCTTGCTGTGTTTCACCGATGAGGGGCGGCCCCCGCCCGCCGATGTCGCCCGGTGGCAGGGCGCCGCAGCGGGCTTGGGTGTGCCGCTGGACGTTTTGTACTGCGACAGCGCCGAAGCCCGTGCCCTCTACGGCGCCGACCGGGTGCTGGTCCGGCCTGACCACCATGTGGCCTGGCGCGGCGATGCCAGCGCCGACGCCGACGCCTTGCTGGCGATGGCCTGCGCCCGGGAGAGCCATCCGATCCTGCAGTCCATCGCCGCATAAGCTTTTTTCCAACGACCCAACACCGAAAGCATCGACATGCGTTTTTTAAATTTCAAACAGGACGGCCGCAAGGCAATGGCAGTGGCCGATGGCGCGCAGTTTCGCGGGCTTTTCAGCACCGACGCGGGCTTTCCCGGCGACTTGCAGTCCTTGCTGGCCCAGGGGCCGCAAGCGCTTGAGCTGGCCGCCGAGGCGCTGCGCCAGGGGCCGGTGATTGACCTGGAAAAAATAACCTGCCTGCCGCCGCTCGAAAATCCCGGCCGAATTTTCTGCATCGGGCTGAACTACGTGGACCATTCGGTGGAAAGCGGCTTTGCCGTGCCGACCTACCCGGCGATTTTTTCGCGCTTTGCCGCCAGCATGACCGGCCATGGCCAGCCCATCGTGCGCCCCAGGGTGTCCACGCAGCTCGACTATGAAGGCGAACTCGTCGCCGTCATCGGCAAGGCCGGGCGCTACATCGCCAAGGAAAATGCCCTGGAGCATGTGGCGGGCTATTCGATCTGCAACGATGCCTCGATCCGCGACTACCAGTTCAAGTCCGCCCAATGGACGATTGGCAAGAACTTTGACGACACCGGCCCGTTCGGCCCGTACTTTGTCACCAGCGACGAGCTGCCGCCCGGCGCCGCGGGCCTGAAAATCCAGACCCGGCTCAACGGTGCCGTCGTGCAGGACGCCTCGACCTCCGCGCTGATCTTTGACGTGGCCACCTTGGTGAGCCTGCTCAGCGAAGCGGTCTGCCTGCAGCCCGGCGACGTGATCGTCACCGGCACGCCCTCGGGCGTCGGCCTGGCGCGCAAGCCGCCGCTGTTCATGAAGCACGGCGATGTCTGCGAGGTCGAAATCGAGGGCATCGGCATCCTGCGCAACCCGGTGGTGGACGAGCAATAAATCAGGCGCATTGCGTACGGCTATCGAGCCAGCATTCGCAACCCTGCAATTCAAGAATAACGAGAGACAAATCATGAAGCCAACCACAAGTAGATGGGCCGCCACGGCGGCTTTGGCAGCAGGCATGCTGGCGCTGGCCGGATGCGGCGGCGGATCAGACCCGGTCGATGCAAACCAGCCACTCACCAGCACGGTGGCAGTGGCCAATGGAACCCTCGTGGGCAATGAACGGGATGCGGCTGGCATCCTGAATTTCAAAGGCATTCCCTATGCGGCAGCGCCTGTCGGCGACCTGCGGTGGCGCGCCCCGCAACCTGCGCCGAACTGGGCAGGAACGCGGGACGCCAGCCAATACGGCCGCAAGTGCTGGGCCAACGGCACACCTGCTCCCGTGGTGGCCGACCCTACGGTCAGCGAAGACTGCCTTTTCCTGAATGTGTGGAGCGGTGCCCGAACACCTGGCGAGCAGCGTCCGGTGATGGTCTGGCTGCATGGCGGCGGCTTTCAGTTCGGCACCTCGGGCGATCCGCGCTGGGAAGGCACCAACCTGGCCAAAAAAGGCGTGGTAGTGGTATCGCTTAACTACCGCCTGGGTGTTTTTGGCCACCTGGCGCGCCCCGATCTGGCTGTCGAATCAGGCGGCAAGTCATCGGGCATGTACGGCCTGCAGGACCAACTGGCCGCGCTGCAATGGGTCAAACACAATATCGCGTCGTTTGGCGGCGATCCGGCCAACATCACGCTGTTCGGCGAATCAGCGGGCGCCCACGCGGTCGGGATGCTGTCAGCATCTACGCTAGCGGCAGGCACGTTTCACAAAGCGATTGGCCAGAGCGGCGCGTTTTGGGAAAGCGAGTTCGGCCCGCTGCCTTCACGCGCTGCCTCGGAGCAAAAAGGCATGGCGCTGGGCACTGCCCTGGGCGCGGCCAGCCTGGCTGCGCTGCGCGCCGTTCCCGCGTTGCAGCTGGCCAGCGTGACCAATGCCGCTGCACCGCCGTTTGCGCCGCCTTTCGGCCCCAGCCTGGACGGCTACGTATTGACCGAAGAGCCGGCAACCCGCTTTTTTGCCGGCCGGCAAAACGATGTACCGCTGCTGGTTGGGCAGAACGTGGCTGAAGGCACTATTTTTGCCGTTCCCGGCCGCGCCCTGCCCAGTACCGCCAACGGCTTTGCCGCTGCCGTGACCCGCGTGTTTGGTGCCTCCAATCTCAGCAGCCTGCTCGGGTTTTATCCAGCGACAACCGATGCGCAGGCAGCGCAGTCATCGGTGCAGCTGCTGGGCGACCTGATCATCGGACTGCAGACCTGGACCTGGGGCGTCGCGCAGAAAGCCACTGGAAAGTCGCCCGTGTACAGCTACTACTTCAAGCAGGCCTCGCCCTATACCCCGCTGGCCGTCCATGTCTCGGAAGTTCCCTACGTGTTCCAGAACCTGGTGCCCAAGGGAACAGCAGCAGCACCGGTGCTGCCCGCCGCCCAAGACCAGGCGCTGGCCGATGCGATGTCCTCCTACTGGACGAACTTTGCCAAAAGCGGCAATCCCAACCAGCTGGGGTTGCCGGTCTGGCCCGAGTATTCAGGCGCTGGCGGAAACGTCATGGGCCTGGGTGCCACTGTCGCGGCTGAACCTGAACCTTTCACGGCCCGTTACCAGTTTCTGAACAAGTTCAGAAACAGCACTGGCAGCCTGACCATCAAGTTCTGATTGAACGCACAGTTGAAACGGAAGGCGGCCTGTAGCGGCTTCCCGCTTGAACCTTTTGGAGGATGAAAATGCAAGCGCATCTAGACCCCTTGCCTGTCGCTCGCCGAGCCGGCACTCTGGCAGTCCACTCGGTCGAGCACATCTTGTTCACCGTGCCTGACATCACGCCAGCTGAAGCGTTTTATACAGCTTTCGGGCTGGAGGTGAAGCGTGCCGGACCGCGGATTGATCTGTATGCCCACGGGCACAGCCACTGCTGGATGACGGTGGTCGCCAACAGCCAGCCCAAGGCCCTGCAGTATGTCAGCTTCGGAATTTTTGCTGAAGACAGGCCAGCCTTCGAGGCAAAGATCCAGGCGCTGGGCATCGGCTGCGCGCCGCATCCACTTGCCACAGGGGACTCCGGCCTCTGGCTGCGCAGTCCCGACGGCATGCCGATGCAGCTGCTGGTTTGCAGCAAGGTCTCGCCCAGTTGCAAGACGCCAGCCCATCCTGTTCGCGTGCCTGCAAGGCAGACCGCTGCAGCGCATGCCCGCAGCCAGTGCGCCAAAGTGTTTCCGCGCTGGCTCTCGCATGTCCTGCTGTTCACGCCCGATGTGGTGCGCATGCTCGGGTTTTGCGACCAGGTGCTGGGCCTGCGATTGTCGGACCGCTCCGGCGAGCTGGTGGCCTTCATGCACACGCCGCATGGCAGTGACCACCATTTGCTAGCCTTCGTCAAGTCCGATGGTCCCGGCCTGCACCACACCAGCTGGGATGTCGGCAGCCTGGACGAGGTGGGCGAGGGCAGCGAGCAGATGCGAAGCGCCGGTTTCCCGGACGGCTGGGGCGTCGGGCGGCACGTGCTGGGCTCGAACTATTTCTACTACGCGCGCGACCCGTGGGTCAGCTTTGCCGAGTATTCCTTCGACATCGATTTCGTCTCGCCCGCAACTGATTGGGTGGCCGGCGTCTATGCGCCCGATGACTCTTTCTACCTTTGGGGGCCTGCGGTGCCCGACTGGTTTGTGCTCAACACCGAAAAGCCGGCTTTGCCTGCCGTTTGAGGCCGTCCAGGCGCCTGCAATGATGGCGTTGGCGTTGGCCTCTATTTC
>JAQGNK010000373.1 GCA_028291905.1 Polaromonas sp. | reverse complement strand
GGGCAGCTGCCTGGCTATCGGGCGCCGCAGCAGCCACCCGGCCATGCTCCAGCAAGAAAATCAGCTCCTTGACGATGCCGTACATCAGCGCCCGGTCCCGGTTGGGATGGTCTGAACAATGCACCGTAGTGGAGCCGATACGCACGCGCTCGTCGCCGCCCTGTGCAGTTTCATAGCTCACCGACATCCGGTATTTCGCGATCAGCGGGCCGCAGGCACGCCAGTCGCGGGTCCATTGCGGCAGGGCCTGGTTGCTGTCCCAGAGCGTGCCGGCGCTCTCGTAGCATTCCTCGATGTGGTGGTGGCCCAGCAGCTGCGCCAGCTGGCGCTCCCTGGCAATGCAGCTGCGAAAATACTCCTGGTCATTCATGCGCATGGCAGTGTCCCCTTCAGGTCAGGAAAACCTTGACGGACTCATGTTAAGTCTGAACCGAAGCCCGGCACAAGCGGGTAGCACCCAAAAAACCCGGCATCAAGGCGCAGGCGGCCTGCCGAACCGGTTTGCCGCCTCATTTCAAGCCTTTTAGGCCTCCAGCGCTTTATTTATCTGCGCTGACAGCTACATTTTCAATAGCAAATCCAGTATCAAGCCTGCGGCGGCGAAGGTGAAAAAGGCAGCTGGCTGCGGGGCGCGCCCAGCCTTTCCACCAGAAAGTCAATGAAGGTGCGCAGTTTGGGCGGCATCTGGCGCCGGCTGGCGTACACCGCGAACAGCTCGCCGGTGAACGCCGGGCCGGAGCCGCCCACCCGCATCAGCCGGCCGGCCGCCAGGTCGTCATCGACCAGCCAGCCCGGCAGGAAAGCGGCACCCATGCCGGCGCGGACGGCATGGTAGCTGAGCGTGGTGTCGCTGGACTTCATGACCGGGTTCAGCCGCATCGACGCGCCCACCAGTTGCTGGAAATGGCCCAGCCGCTCCAGCTGCACATAGTTGGGCATGACCATGTCCAGCACACGTGCAGGTCCTGGCGCTTGCGCGCCATTCTCAGGGGGCAGGCTGGCGGCCAGATAGGCCGGCGACGCCACTAGATGAAACTCGAACCGGCACAGCGACCGGGCAATCAGCGCCGACGACGGCTCGCTGGTCGCCCGCAGGGCCAGGTCGAACCCGCCCGAGACGATGTCGATGATGTGGTTGTCCAGGTGCAGGTCCAGCCGCACCTCGGGATAGCTGCGCCGGTAGTCGGCCAGCAGCGCCGCGAAATAAGGCGTGGCGCACCACACCGGCGCGCTGATCTTGAGTTCGCCGCGTGGCATGGCCGCCGACTGGCCCGCCGCCGCGTCCAGGATGTCCAGGGCCTGCCGGCACTGCGCCAGGTAGTCCGTGCCGGCCTGCGTCAGGCTGAGCCGGCGGCTGCTGCGGTTCAGCAGCCGGGCGCCCAGGCTCTGCTCCAGCTGCGCCAGGTGCTTGCTGACCATCGGCGCCGACATGCCCAGCCGCCCGGCCGCCGCCGCAAAGCCGCCCGAGTCGACGATTTCACGAAAAACCCGGATGCCCTTGAGATCGGCCATGCTTTCCTTTCAAGAAACAGATTGCTGAATTTAAACCCATCGACTTTCTTTTGGGGAATGCTTAACCTTGGATCACCAAGCTTCTTACCTTTATCCCGTGGCCCAGCAGCAAAAACGAATCGCCACGGCCTGCGGCAAGCAAGGCGCCATCCCATCACACCCGAGAACACACCATGAAACTCCCCACCTACTTCATTTCCCACGGCGGCGGCCCCTGGCCCTACATTCCCGAGATGCGCGCCATGATGCGCCAGCTCGAACTGTCGCTGCAGGACATCCCGCGCCAGATCGGCCTGCCGCCCAAGGCGGTGCTGGTCATTTCCGGCCATTGGGAGGAGCAGGACGCCTTCGCCGTGATGGCCAGCCCCAGGCCGCCGATGCTCTACGACTACGGCGGCTTTCCGGCCCATACCTACCAGGTGACCTACCCGGCGCCCGGCGCACCGGCGCTGGCCACGCGCATCCACAGCCTGCTGGCCGCCGCCGGCCTGCCCACCCGGCTGGACAGCCAGCGCGGCTTTGACCACGGCACCTTTTCGCCGCTGGTGGTGATGTACCCCAATGCCGATGTGCCGGTGCTGCAGGTGTCGCTGCGCAGCCACCTGCAGCCCGGGGAGCACCTGGCGCTGGGCCGCGCCCTGGCGCCGCTGCGCAGCGAAGGCGTGCTGATCGTCGGCAGCGGCCTGAGCTACCACAACCTGCGCCGCCTCGGCCCCTCGGGCCGCGAGCCATCCGAGGCATTCGACGGCTGGCTGCAAAACGCCCTGGTGAAAAGCAGCCCGGCCGAGCGCACCGCGCTGGTCACCGACTGGGCCAGCGCGCCAGGCGCCCGGCAGTCCCATCCGCGCGAAGACCACCTGATCCCGCTGATGGCCGCCCTCGGCGCCGCCGAAGACGAGCCGGGCGTGTGCGTGTACCACGAGGTGGGCGCGCTGGGCGGCATCACGGCGTCGAGCTTTCGCTTCGGCGCCGCAGGCTGAAGCGCGCGGCCTGCCGAGGCTGCCGGGCCGCCCGCGTGGGCGGGCAGCGCGCACCTGAGACAATCGGGCCATGTTCGCACCACTTCAAAACGACACCTTTTTGCGCGCCTGCCTACGCCAGGCGACTCCCCACACCCCTGTCTGGCTGATGCGCCAGGCCGGGCGCTACCTGCCCGAATACAAAGCCACCCGCGCCAAGGCCGGCAGTTTCATGGGCCTGGCGACCAACACCGATTACGCCACCGAAGTCACGCTGCAGCCGCTGGAGCGCTTTCCGCTCGATGCGGCCATTTTGTTCAGCGACATCCTGACCATTCCCGACGCGATGGGCCTGGGCCTGTCGTTCGCGCTCGGCGAAGGCCCGCGCTTTGCCACGGCGGTGCGCGATGAAGCCGCCGTCGCCAGGCTCGAAGTGCCCGACATGAACAAGCTGCGCTATGTGTTCGACGCGGTCACCTCGATCCGCAAGGCGCTCAATGGCCGGGTGCCGCTGATCGGCTTTTCCGGCAGCCCCTGGACGCTGGCCTGCTACATGGTCGAGGGCGCCGGCTCGGACGACTACCGTCTGGTCAAGACCATGCTCTACCAGCGCCCCGACCTGATGCACAAGATGCTGGCGATCAATGCCGACGCGGTGGCGCTCTACCTCAATGCCCAGATCGAGGCCGGCGCGCAGGCGGTGATGATCTTCGACAGCTGGGGCGGCGTGCTGGCCGATGCGGCTTTCCATGAATTCAGCCTGGCCTACACCGCCAGGGTGCTGGCACAGCTCAAGCGCGAGCACGGCGGCGTGAAAATCCCGCGCCTGGTGTTCACCAAGGGCGGCGGCCAGTGGTTGACCAGCATGAAGCAGCTCGACTGCGAGGTGCTGGGCCTGGACTGGACGGTGAACCTGGCGCGGGCGCGGGCGCTGGTCGGCGAGAACGGCCCCAACGCCAAGGCGCTGCAGGGCAACCTGGACCCGAACGTGCTGTTCGCCAGCCCGGCGCAGATCGAGGCGCAGGTGGCCAGCGTGCTGGACAGCTTCGGCGCGCCGCATCTTGATGTGACCCAGAGCGGGCCGACCCAGATCTTCAACCTGGGCCACGGCATCAGCCAGTTCACCCCGCCCGAAAGCGTCGAGGCCCTGGTCGGCGCGGTGCATTCCCACTCCCGACGCATGCGCGCCGGCGGGTGCTGAAAAAGCAGGCACTCGGGCCTGAAACCGGCCCGATTTCTTGAAATAAAGGCGTCTTTACCACAAAAAATAGCCGCTTCTCCAGGACTTATGCACAAAATATTTCTTCTATCCCGCGTCGCTCCCGTGCAGGCTGTGCTAGCTGCCATCAAATCCATAGCAAACGTAAGTTGTTGATTTATATAGAAACTTTAAACTGCCTTTTTGATAGGCAGTCTAAGGAAAGCCTTGATTTACAAGGCTTGGCGGCCCGCCGAAGGCAGTTATCCACAAAGTTATCCACAGAAAATATGGACAACTCCAAAACATCGAAAAATCAAGGACTTAGTCGCCTGCCGGCCTTGTTTCATGCGGCTTTGCGGCGCCTGGGGCGCGGTGCATGAGCCACTGGCTGCAGATCGTGGTGGCCGCGCCGGCCCACAGCGCCATCGGCGGGCCGCTGACCTACCGCAGCGATTCGCCGCTCGTCGCCGGCACGCTGGTGCGGGTTCCTTTTGGCCGGCGCGAGGTGCTGGGGGTGGTGTGGGCGGTGCAGGAGGACAGCGGTGGCCTGGCCGAGGACAGCATCAGGAGCGTGGCCGGCGCATTGGCCGGGCTGGCGCCGCTGTCATCGACCTGGCGCCGGCTGGTGGGCTTTACCGCCGGTTACTACCAGCGCTCGCTCGGCGAAGTGGCGCTGGCCGCGCTGCCGCCGCAGCTGCGCGACCTGACCAGCGAGCAGCTGGCGCGCCGGCTCAAGCGGCCGGTGGCGGACACCAGCCGCACACCGACTACTACTGAATTAATAGCACTCAGCGCAGAGCAGGCCATCGCCTTGGCCGAATTCGATGCTGAAACCGCCGCAAAACAGCGGCCCGCGCTGCTGTTCGGCGCCACCGGCAGCGGCAAGACCGAGGTCTATCTGCGCGCCGCCGCCAAGGTGCTGGCGCAGGACCCCCAGGCGCAGGTGCTGGTGATGGTGCCCGAGATCAACCTCACGCCGCAGCTGCAGGCCCGGTTCGAGGCCCGATTTGCCCACCTGGGGCGCGAGCGCGTCGTGCCGATGCACAGCGGCTTGACGCCGGCCCAGCGGCTCAAGGGCTGGCTGGCGGCCCATTCGGGCCAGGCGCGGCTGGTGCTAGGCACGCGGATGGCGATATTTGCCTCGATGCCGAATTTGCGGCTGCTGGTGGTCGATGAAGAGCACGACCCGAGCTATAAGCAGCAGGAAGGCGCCCGCTACTCGGCCAGGGACCTGGCGGTGTACCGCGCCCGGCTGGAAACCAGCGACCAGGACCATCAGCACGGCGCCTGCAGGGTGCTGCTGGGCTCGGCCACGCCTTCGCTGGAAAGCTGGCAGGCCACGCTCGTCGGCCGCTACCAGCGTCTGACGATGAATGAAAGGATTGGTGCCCCCACGCTCCCCGCTTCGCATGGTTCGCTGCCCTTGCAGGGCGCCACGCCGCCAGAGGCGTTGCATCTTCAGGCTGTCCAAGCCCGCGCAGGCGGGCTCGGAGCCGCAGCCTTCAGCCCCGGGGCCGCCACCCCGCCCGCAATCCGGCAAAGCCGGCCCTGTGGCCGGAATTTGGATGAGCGGGGGCAAGCGTTGGCGCCTCCCGAAGGGTTGGAGGATGCCGTTCTTGCGCTCCCCGAGAAGTCTGGTTCTCCTGGCAACGGCACGCCGGGGAATTCAGCGGTGCCGCAAGGCGCGGGCCACTTGCCCACCGTCCGGCGCATCGACATGAACCACCAGCCGCGCCGCGCCATCATTGCGCCGCCGCTGCTGGCGGCCATTGCCCAGCGGGTGGCGCGCGGCGAGCAGTCGCTGATCTTCCTGAACCGGCGCGGCTATGCGCCGGTGCTGGCCTGCCTCGACTGCGACTGGAAAAGCGAATGCCCGCACTGCAGCGCCTACCGCGTCTTCCACAAGATCGACCGCACCCTGCGCTGCCACCACTGCGGCTTCACCGAACGCGTGCCGCATGCCTGCCCCCAATGCG
>JAQGNK010000365.1 GCA_028291905.1 Polaromonas sp. | reverse complement strand
GCAAGGCCAAGGAAGCCATCACCGCGCTGAAGATCGAGATGCTGTATTCCAAGCCCGAGATTCTGGAAACCTACCTGAACACCGTGCCTTTCCTGTACAACGCCTTTGGCATCGAGATGGCGGCGCGCACCTATTTCGACAAGTCCGCCGACAAGCTTGATGTGCTGGAAGCCGCCACGCTGATCGGCATGCTCAAGGGCACCAGCTATTACAACCCGGTGCTCAACCCCGAGCGCGCCCGCCAGCGCCGCAACCTGGTGCTGGCCCAGCTGGTCAAGACCGGCAAGCTGGAGCAGCCCAGGGTCGATGCGCTGGCCAAGCGCCCGCTGAAGCTGGACTTCGAGCGCCAGACCGAGCCGCTGGGCGCCGCGCCCCATATCGCCCAGCACCTGCGCAAATGGCTGATCGGCTGGGCCGACAGCAAAGGCTACGACATCCATGCCGACGGCCTGCGGGTGCGGACCACGCTGGACGCCAGAATCCAGAAGCTGGCCAACCAGGCCGTGGCGCGGCAGATGGCGCAGCTGCAAAAACTCGCCGACGGGCAGCGCAAGGCCGGGCAGGAGCGGGCGGTGCTGCAGGCCGGCTTTCTGGCAGTGGACCCGCGCAATGGCGCGGTGCGGGCCTGGGTCGGCAGCCGCGATTTTTCGCAGGAGCAGTTCGACCATGTGAGCCAGGCGCGGCGCCAGCCCGGCTCGACCTTCAAGCCTTTCGTCTATGGCGCCGGCTTCATGCAGGGGCTGGACCCGTCGGACACCTATGTCGACCGACCGGTTTCGATTGCCTCGCCGGGCGGCGCGGTCTGGGCGCCCACCGATGAATCCCCGCCGACCGGCCTGCCGACCAGCCTGCGCGACGGCCTGGCGTTTTCCAAGAACACCATCACCGCCCAGCTGATGCAAAACGTCGGCCCGGCGGCCGTGGCGCGGCTGGCGCAGTCGCTGGGCGTGCGGCAAAGCAAGCTCGACCTGGTGCCTTCGCTGGCGCTGGGCACCAGCCCGGTCACGCTGCTGGAAATGGTGGCCGCCTACGGCAGCATTGCCAATGGCGGCAACTACCACATGCCGGTGCTGGTGGCCAGCGTGGAGGACCGCAACGGCCAGATGCTGGAAACCTTTGCGCCCGCGACTGAAAGCACGCCGGCCATGCCGCGCGCGCAGGCGCTGACGCTGGTCGATGTGATGCGCGGCGTGATCGACCAGGGCACCGGCATTGCGATTCGCCAGCGCTACGGCATCCAGGCCGACGTGGCCGGCAAAACCGGCACCACCCAGGACAACACCGACGGCTGGTTCATCATGATGCATCCGCAGCTGGTGGCCGGCGCCAGGGTCGGCTTCAACGACAACAGCGTCACCATGGGCGCCTGGGGGCAGGGGGCGCGCAGCGCGCTGCCGATGGTCGGCGATGTGTTTCAGCAGGCGCTGCGCAGCCGCCTGCTGGACCAGAACGCCGAGTTCGACATTCCGCGCCCACGGGTGCAGCCACCGCAGCCGCCGGCTGAGCAGCAACAGCAACAGCAGCAGCGGCCACAGCAGCAACGCAACAATGATGCGCTGGGCCAAATTGTGAACGGCATCTTTGGCAGGATTTTCAAGCAACTGCAGTAAGCCAAACCCGGCGCGGCTCTGTTCCTGACAGTTCGCCGGGGCTGTGGCCAGCCAGCAGCCCGTGATCGCGTTTCTTGCCGCATACTGCGCTGCTTTTCATGGCCTGCCTGGGGGGCCGCACTCCCGTCGCTCCCACATTCACTTTCACCTCCTCACATCTGTTAGCCGCCCGTGTCCAACCACTCCGCGCCTTTTCACGCCGTGCCCGGGATTTCCCAGGCCACCCGCCGCTCCATCCTGCTGCTGTCCTTCGGCACCTTTGCCAGCATGGCGGCGCAGCGCATCTGCGACGCCATGCTGCCCGAGCTGTCGCGGGTTTTCGCGGTCAGCCTGGCGCAGGCGGCGCAGGTGGTGTCGGTGTTCGCCATCGCCTACGGCGCCGCGCAGCTGGTCTATGGGCCGCTGGGCGACCGGCTGGGCAAATTCCGGGTCGTCACCTTTGCCACGCTGGGCTGCAGCATCGGCAGCATCGTCGCGGTGTTTGCCGGCAGCCTGGAGGTGCTGGTGTTCGCCCGGCTGCTGATGGCGCTGGGCGCGGCCGCGCTGATTCCGCTGGCCATGGCCTGGGTCGGCGACGCGGTGCCGGCCGACCAGCTGCAGGAAATGCTGACCCGCACCGGGCTGGGCAGCACGCTGGGCATTGTCGGCGGCCAGCTGGTCGGCGGTCTCTTGACCGACGCGCTGGGCTGGCGCTGGGCCTTTGTGTTCATGACGGTGCTGTTCGGCGTGGTCGGCACCCTGATGTACCTGGACCTGCGCCGCCAGCGCGCTTTGCCAGCCAAGGTGCTCCCGCAAGGCCAGCCAGCGGTGCGCCATGGTTTTGTCAGGCAGGCCGTGCTCATCGTCACCGGCTCGTGGTCGCGCATCATCCTGGGGCTGGCACTGGTGGAGGGCGCGGCGGGTTTCGGTGTGCTGGCCATCTGGGCATCGCACCTGCACCGCTCGCTGGGACTGTCGTTGTCGCTGTCGGGCGCCATCGTGGCGCTGTTCGGCCTGGGCGGCATGCTCTACATGGCCATCGGCCGGCACCTGATTCGCCGCTTCGGCCAGCAGGGGCTGGTGCTGATCGGCGGCGGCCTGGTGGGCGTTTGTGCGCTGGTGCTCGCCTACACGCCGCACTGGGGGCCGGCGATTCCGGCCAGCCTGCTGGCGGGTTTTGGTTTTTTCATGTTCCACAACACCATGCAGGCCAATGCTACCCAAATGGCACCGCATGCACGCGGCACGGCGGTGTCGCTGTTTTCGTCGTTCTTGTTTCTGGGCCAGTCCATCGGCGTGGTGCTGGCCGCCAGCTTGATCGGCCGCATCGGAACCCCTGCGGTGGTGGCGCTGGGCGGTGTCGTGATGGCTGTTCTGGGGCTCGTCTTTGCCTGGGCGTTGCGCAACCGGCCGCGATAAGCGACTCGCCTGGGCAATCCAGGCATTCATTCTCGCCGGCATCCCGGCCTCCCCCTGTTGTGGCGCAGGACACAATTTGCTATTAAAAAAATAGCTGCTTGCACAGGTAGTCATTGCGCCAGAGGCCTATTTGACTTGAAATTCATCCACTCCACCAAATACTTGCCTCAGACGTTTACCCTCCGCGTCCCTCCCGCGAGAGGGCAGCAATCCAGTACCCCATGTCAGCCCCCGGATGGATTCCCGCCTTCGCGGGAATGACGGTGGCACGTAGCTGAGGTACGTATCAGATCAGGTTCATTCAAGGCCCCGTCTGCGGTTGCCGGCGCCTCAAACCTGTTCAGCCAGTTCCCGCTCTGCCTGCGGCGTGACGCTGTCTGCCAGGCTGGCAGCATGGTTCTCTGGCGCGAGGGCTGGCTGGGGGTTGTCGATGGCCGTCATGATCAGGTCCTGGGCCATGTAATGCACCATGTGCCCGGCCGCCGGCACGATGTGCAGCTGGCTTCTGGGCATCTCGTTGTGCAGCCGCTCTGAATGCGCTTTCAAATCGACAACCATGTCTTCTGCGCCCGCGATCAGGGTGACTGGCAACCGCAGTTCCTGGTAGCGCTTCGAAAGCGCCCTGGCCTGCGGAATCATGAAGGCGGCGTCCTCGGCATTGGCGCGCAGCTGCACCGGGCGCAGCAGCATTTCGCGGGCCAGGGTCGGCAAGAAGCTCGGCGGCACTTCGCGGGGCGCGAACATGGCCTTGACCATCGTGTTGAGCATGGCGCGCGCCGACACGGCGGTGACCGTGTAGCGCATCACATCGCCCAGCACCGGCAAGGCGACGGGCGCCGTCAGCAGCGCATCAACCCGCAGCGTGGGGTAAAAATAGCCGCCGATCAGCACCAGGCTGCGCACGCTGTCCGGATAGTCCAGCGCCATCGCCAGCGCCACCATCGTGCCCATCGAGTGGCCGACGACCACGGCTTCCTCGATGCCCAGCTGCTCCAGCGCGGCCTGGAACAAGGCTGCCTGCGCGGTCGGCGTCCAGAGCCGGTCGCGTGGCCGGGTGCTGTGGCCAAACCCGGGCCGGTCAAAGGCGATCACGCGGTGCTTCACGGCCAGCTGGCTGATCAGGCCGCTGGCGGTGAAGTCGGCGTGGCTGACGTTGTTGCCGTGCAGCAGCACCACCGGCGGGCCCTCGCCGCGCATCACGTAGTGCAGGCGGACACCATCGATCTCGATGAACTGGCCTGCCGGCGGGTTCTCGCGCTCGGCGCTGCGCGCCTTGACTTCAACCCAGGCTGCCGTGGCGGCCGCAGCGGCGGCGGATATGGCCGCCACGCCGGCACGCGAAGTGGCAAGGCGTTTGACATTGGAAACAGAAATAGTCATGAAAAGCTTTCAATTGGTGTGAACTCGGGCGCCTGGGGCAGATAGGCATGCAGGCTCCATGCACAGAGCATCTGGAATGCGGCGACTACACAGGTTAAAGGAGTTGGTGTTTACCCTAGTGACAATATGTTTTGTTGCCAGCGCGTTTCTCGCTGGCAGGGCAGGCGTGGAACGGCTGGCCAGCGTGCCCATGCTCTGGCTGGCGGCAAGGCATGCAAAGCATGAGCTTCCAGCCTGCGGACCCTGCCTGAAAAGGTGGATTTCTCCTCTGTAGCGTCATGGTCCTGGGCGCTGCGCGTGGTGGCCATCAAACTGCAAGAATTTTCCCAAGCCCTGGGCATCTCGGAATAAGCCTGTCCATAAGCGCGGCATTCGCTGGCTGTTTCCCATCAATAAATCACGCAGTATCTGTTGTGATTGCCGGGCATTTGCCTGGTGGTGCAACTTACAGGAGTGCGGGATGAAGGTTGACAAAAACAGTCTGGATTTATTAGGCCGTGCCCAAGGCCTGGCACCCGATGCTTTCTAAACGCGGCTT
>JAQGNK010000355.1 GCA_028291905.1 Polaromonas sp. | reverse complement strand
ACGCGCTGGCGCAGCTCGCGCATCACCTGGGCGTTGTCGTGCAGCAGGTGTTTGCCATCGACCCGCAGCGTGCCGCTCTGAAAGACTTCCAGCCCGTTGATGCAGCGCAGCAGCGTGCTCTTGCCCGAGCCGCTCTTGCCTATGATGGCGATCACCTCGCCAGCCTTCACCTCCAGGTCGATGCCCTTGAGCACCTCGTTGCTGCCGAAGCTCTTGCGCAGCTGGTTGATCTCGACCAAGGTTTTTGGGGTGTCGGGTTTGAGTTCAGCGGCCATGTCTGGCTTTCCTTTCCAGGGTGCGGGCATAGAGCGATATCGGGAAGCACAGCATGAAATACATCAACGCGACGCAGCTGTACACCAGAAAGGGCTTGAAGGTGGCGTTGGTGATCATGGTGCCGGCCTTGGTCAGCTCGATGAAGCCAATCACCGACGCCAGCGCCGTGCCCTTGATGACCTGCACCAGGAAGCCGACGGTCGGCGGCACCGCGATGCGCAGCGCCTGCGGCAGCACGATGTGGCGCAGCTGCTCGCCGAAGTTCATGGCCAGGCTTTGCGCCGCTTCCCACTGGCCCTTGGGGATGGCATCGACGCAGCCGCGCCAGATCTCGGCCAGGTAGGCGCTGGTGTAGAGCGTCAGGGCGACGGCCGCCGCGACCCAGGCCGGCACGTTGATGCCCAGCAGCGCCAGCCCGAAATAGGCCAGGAACAGCTGCATCAGCAGCGGCGTGCCCTGGAACAGCAGCACATAGCCGCTGAGCAGGCGGCTGACGTTGCGCGCCAGGGTCTGCGCGCCGGGCGCGGCCCGCGTGGCCCAGAGCCGGCCGACCAGCAGCAGCGCGCCGACCAGCCCGCCGCCGATGAAGGCGGTGAGCGACAACGCCACCGTCCAGCGACCAGCCAGCAGCAGGTTCCTGAAAATGTCCCAGATGGAAAATTCAATCATGTTGCGTGCGCCTTTGAGGAAATGCTTACCGGCCGTAAACGAAACGCGGGCCGGCCCAGTTCAGCAGCTTGCGCACGCCAACCGACAGCGCCAGGTAGAGTGTGGTGACGATGATGAAGGCCTCGAAGGCGCGGAAGTTGCGGCCCTGGATCAAATTGGCGGCGTACGACAGCTCGGGCGTTGAAATCTGCCCGCACACCGCCGAGCCGAGCATGACGATGATGATCTGGCTCACCAGCGCCGGCCATACTTTCTTGAGCGCAGGCGGCAGGATGACGCGGGTGTAGATCTGCATCCGGTCCAGCGCCAGGCTCTGGGCCGCCTCGATCTGGCCGCGCGGCGTGGCCTCCACCCCGGCGCGGATGATCTCGGTGGCGTAGGCCGACAAATTGATGACCATGGCCAGCACCGACGCCATTTCGGGCGACAGCTTGAAGCCCATGGCCGGCAGGCCGAAAAAGATGAAGAACAGCTGCACGATGAAGGGCGTGTTGCGGATCAGCTCGACGTAGGCGCCGACGACCCAGCGCAGCCAGGCCGGCCCGCTGGCCCGCGCCCAGGCAAAGGCCACGCCGGCCAGCACGCCGATGCCTGACGAGATGACGGTCAGGCCGATAGTCCACAGCACGCCGATGCCCAGCAGCGGCCACTGCGACAGCACGGCCATGAAGTCGAGTTCTATTTTCATCGTGGTTCACCTTCCGGTTAAAAAATCACG
The DNA here is from genome assembly GCA_028291905.1 of Polaromonas sp. Classification (GTDB taxonomy): domain Bacteria; phylum Pseudomonadota; class Gammaproteobacteria; order Burkholderiales; family Burkholderiaceae_C; genus Polaromonas. The sequence continues at coordinate 1,931 of JAQGNK010000355.1, read as the reverse complement.
GTCTTTCCGGCGCCTGCCGGCAAGGCCGTAGCGGAACCGGCTTTGCCGGGCCGCCAGCGGCGCCCCTTTGCCAAGGGAAGAGGTGGCTACGCGAAGCGAGCCGCAACAGGGGTGTTCAATTTATTGCGGCAGGTTGCCGGCGGGGCGGCCCAGCCACTTGACGGCCATCTTGTCGATGTCGCCGTTCTTGATGGCTTCGGCAATCACTTCGTTGACCTTCAGGCGCAGCTTGTCCTCGCCTTTACCGACGCCGATGAAGTTGGGACTGTCCTTGAGTAGCAGCTTGTATTCGGTGTTCAGCTGCGGGTTCTTGGCCATCATGTTGCCGGCCACCGACGCGCCGGTGGCGATCAGCTGGGTCTGGCCGGCGGTGTAGGCCGACACGGTGGTGTTGTTGTCCTCGAAGCGCTTGATGTCGGCGCCGGCCGGCGCCACCTTGCTCAGCTCCTGGTCTTCGAGCGAGGCGCGGGTCACGCTGATGGACTTGCCGTTCAGGTCGGCCATGGTTTTCAGGCTCATGCTCTTGGGGCCGAACACGGCCTGGAAGAAGGGAGAGTAGGCGGCGGTGAAGTCGATGACCTTCTCGCGCTCCGGGTTCTTGCCCAGGGTCGAGATCACCAGGTCGGCTTTTTTCGTCTGCAGGTAGGCGATGCGGTTGGCGCTGGTCACCGGCACCAGCTCGATTTTCACGCCCATCTTCTGTGCAATGTAGCTGGCCATCTCCACATCCAGGCCCTGGGGCTTCAGGTCGGTGCCCACCATGCCGTAGGGCGGGAAATCGGTCGGGATGGCGATCTTGATTTCCTTGGCCTTCATGATGTCGTCCAGCGCGGTTTGCGCCTGCGCGCCAGAGGCCGCGAGCAGGGCGGCGCCGGCGATAGCCAGGGAAAAGATTCGTTTGCTTGGGTTCACAGCAGGGCTCCTAGATAGGTTGATGAGTCGGGGTCGTCGGAAATCTTGACTGCGGGCGCGGCAGTTTTGCGAACACTTGTATGCAAGTCCTGTGCCGGTTTCCTGTCCTTGGCCGGCGCTTGTGCTGCAGTTGGCTGCAGCGGCATCAGGGCGGTGCGCAGTTGCGCCAGCGGGTTGGCGTCGGCCTGCAATTTGAGCGTGGCCTGCACGCTGCCGATGTGCTGCTGCATCAGTTTTTCGGCCAGCACCAGGTCGCCTTTTTCAAGCGCCCGCACGATCTGCACATGCTCCTCGCATGACTGCGCCGCGTCGTGCGACGACTGGTAGCGCATGGCGATCAGCGTGGTGCGGGCGGTGAAGTCGCGCAGGGTGTCGGCCAGCAGGTTGTTGCCCAGGCATTCGGCGAGGCACACATGGAAGTCGCCCAGCAGAAAGCTCCGGGCGCCGACGTCGTCGCTTGCCAACGCGGCCTTCTCACGGCTCAGGTGCTGCTTCAGCCGCTTCAGCGCGGGCTTCGGCACGCAGGGCAGGTTGCGGATCAGCCCCGTCTCGATGACACGGCGGGCCTCGAAGGCCTCGCGGGCTTCCTCTTGCGACGGCTCGATCACGTACCAGCCGCGCCGGGCACTGACGGTGACGATGCCGCGCGCCGCCAGCCGCGTGAGGGCCTCGCGCACCACCGTGCGGCTGCAATCGAAGAGCATGGCCAGCGGCTGTTCGCCCAGCCGAGCGCCGGGCGCCAGCTTTTGGGCCATGACGGCCTGGACGATGCGTTCACTGATTTCTGCGGCACTGGTCATGCAAACTGCCATGCAGAAAATGTGCCAACTGATATACAAGATTGATGCACCGCTTGTGATCGTTTCTTGGTGTCAACTGGTGCAGACGGCGCCGGTCGCACCAAAACCAGGACCGTCGCCCTGCGTTTTAATCGCGAGTGCCACAGCGGCTCTGGTGCGCCAGACCAGGCAGCAAGCCTGCCCAGACCATGCGAAGGCTGGCCCGGTTCACGGCCGGAA
>JAQGNK010000323.1 GCA_028291905.1 Polaromonas sp. | reverse complement strand
AGCCGCAGCCGGGCATGGGTGTCTTTCCGCCCGACTGGCTGGACGCCAGCTTCATGCCGCTGGCGATCCGCAAGGTCACCAGCGCCACCGCACTGCGCACCTTCTCGCTGCAGTATGGCGAGCCGCTGGGCGATGCCAGCCTGCGCCGGGCGCTGTCGCAGCGGCTCGGGGCGCTGAACCTGCAGGCCGCGCCCGAGCAGATCATCACCACCGTCGGCGCCACCCATGCCCTGGACATCATCAGCCGCACCCTGCTGCGCGCCGGCGACTGCGTGATGGTCGAGGAGCCCGGCTGGGCGGTGGAGTTCGCCCGGCTCGAAGCGCTGGGCATGCGCATCCTGCCAGTGCCGCGCCGCGCCGACGGACCCGATCTGGAGGTGATGGCGCAGTACTGCCGGCTGCACGCACCGAAGCTGTTTGTCAGCGTCAGCGTGTTCCACAACCCAACCGGCTACTGCCTCACGCCAGGCAGCGCGCACCGGCTGCTGCAGCTGGCCGGCCAGCACAACTTTCACATTGCCGAGGACGATACCTACAGCCACCTGGCGCCCGACCATGCGACCCGGCTGTGCGTGCTCGACGGCTTGCAGCGCACGATCTATGTCAGCGGCTTCGCCAAGATCCTGGCGCCCGGCTGGCGCGTCGGCTTCATGGCCGCGCCGCCCGATCTGGTCGAGCGGCTGCTCACCACCAAGTTGCTGGCGACCTTGACCACACCGGCGCTGCTTGAAAAGGCGCTGGCTTGGTGCATCGACCAGGGCCAGCTGCGCCGGCACGCCGAACGCATCCGCAGCCGGCTCGACCAGGCGCGGGCGCGCAGCGTCAAGCTCGCGCAGGCGCACGGCTGCAGCTTCGCGGCGGAGCCGGCAGGGCTGTTCGGCTGGGTCGAGACTGGCACCGACACCGATGCCCTGGCGCAGCGCATGCTCGACGAGGACTACCTGATCGCGCCTGGCGCGCTGTTCCATGCGGTGCGCAAGCCCAGCACGCTGATGCGTATCAACTTCGCGACGACGCAGGACGCGGCGTTCTGGAAAGTGTTCGCGCGGCTGCGGGATGGGACGGCCGGGGGGTAACTGCGTTTTGATGTCGATTCAGGCCCAGGCACGAAGCCGCAGGTCTTGCCGGCAGCAATAGCTTGGCGAAATCGTCCTGAGCCGTAACATTTCATTACTGAATGCGTACAGGCATTTTTTGTGAGCTTGATAACGGTTTGGTTTAAGCCATACTGCTGCCAGCCATCGCCTTGATGCTATTGATTTAATAGCTGTTTGCACAGGTTTTGTATGCGCCACAGGCCTGTTTGATGCCTAAGCAGGAAGCAGCCGTGCGGTACGGGCTTTTTTTAATCGACGCGAAAAGCAAAAAGCGCGGGAGCCGCTGCGAACCACGCATGAAGCCCCGGCCCAGTCAATCCCCCAGGCTGGCAAGTGCCGCTCAGGTCTGCCCTTGGTAAGCCGCGCAATGCCTTGCTGGCGCCGTACCCGTGTCTGCAACATCTGCGCCCGGCCCTGCTATGGGGCAACAATCATTTTTCAAGCCTGTCTTTTTGGCTGAGTGCCATTCAAACCACATGGAAATGTCGAAATTCTCACGAAATACTGAGTTTTTAACTTTTAAAACCACTTAATTCACATTGATTAAGTTACATTTTTTACTAATGAAAGGTATATGAAGTAGAAAAACATTACTTTGTAACCTTTTACTTACTTTTATAGATGTTTCTCATCGAATTTTCATACGTTTAGTTAATGTGGCAAACAGTTCTAAATTTTGTAAATAAGACTTTGTTGCTGAACCTTTGCTGGCTTTGAACTGAAAGCACTTTTATGACTTATACCCACCAAGCTCTCTCCAAGAACTCTTCGGCGCCAGCAAAAGGATTTTTACGGTTTGCCCTCGTGCTGGGCGCGGGGCTGTTCTTGGGCGGCAGCGTCATGGCGCAGCCCACCATCGCCGCCAGCAAAACCGCAGCTCCGGCAGGCGCCAAAGCTGTCTTTGTCGAGCTGACACAGTTCAAGGTCGTCAAGGATGCCAAGGGTGCGGAGCAACTGGTTGCGGCTCCCTCGGTCATGCCGGGTGACGTGATCGAATACAAGGTGACCTACAAGAACACCAGCGCCAAGCCGGTGGATGGCCTGGTGGCCGACCTGCCGATTCCCGAAGGCCTGGAGTACCTGCCCAAGAGCGCAAAGCCAGGCGCAGCCCTGGTCAAGGCTGCGGCCAAAGACGGTCAATACGCTGCTGAGCCGCTGATGCGCAAGCTGCCTGATAACAAAAGCGAGCCGGTTCCCTACAACGAGTACCGCGCCTTGCGCTGGAACCTCGGCCAACTGCCTGCAGGTGCTGAATCCGCGGTCACGGCACGTGCCAAGGTTGAAACAGTAGTTCCACCCGCACCCAAGACGGCGCCAGCTTCGGGACCGTCTTCTGCCGTCACCGTGAAGCCTGCCAGCGCAGCCCGCTGAGCCAGCAGGCTTTCCATCAGTGAGCACGCCTTGCATGGCGTGCCTCCGCCTTGAATCCGATCTTGCGCGTTGCGAAAGCGCGGTTGGCGGGGATTTTTGTTTTCAGATTTCCGTTCTAGCCCTTGTAACCACCTCTGACCATCTCAGGAGAAAAAAGTGATTGTCCATAAACCGACCCACCCTACCGGCGCCAAGCCAGTAGCGGCTTGGGTGGGTGCCACAGCGCTGGCGCTGGGTTTCCTCTTCGGAAGCCCGCTTGCCTTTGCTGTTGCCCCACTCGCCAACACCGTCATCGGTAACCAGGCATCTGCCTCGTACACCGACCCCAACGGCATTACCCAGCTGGCCTCGTCGAACCTGGTGCAAACCACGGTCCAGCAGGTCGGCTCTTTCAATCTTGACGCGCAAACCGCAGTCACGACCACCGTTGTCAACACCAAGACGGGTGCTGCGGGCGCCACCGTCTATGCGCCTCACTCATTGACCAACACCGGCAATGGTGCTGACAAATTCATCATCACCGTTGATTCCGCTGCTGCGGGCTTTTCAAGGGTTGAAGTATTTGCCGACGCCAATGGCGACGGTCTGCCAGACAACACCACCGCCCTGTGTACCGCCACGCCGGCCGCCACCTGCTCGGTGCCTAGCCAGACAGTCGCTGGTAACAATGGCGTGTTCCAGTTCGTGGTGGCTTACTCGATCCCCACCACCGCCACCACGCCAACCACGCCGTTTGCTTTCGGCACGGTCAAGGCTGTCGTGGATCCGACTTCGACTGTCATTGGCACCTACAGCAGCACCCAGGCAGCTGACCGCGACAATGTCAACCTGACCACCGTGGCGGCATTCAATGCCACCAAGGCCATCGGCAGCCCTGCCGTGGCATGGTCGCTGAACGGCGGTGTCTGGCCAGTGGGCACCACCACTGGCCCGCGCTCGGTCAATGGTTGCGCCGCAACCACTGCTGGCGCCATCACCCCGGCCGCAGGTTGCGTCTATACGACCTACACCCTCAATTTGAGCAACACGGGTGGCGCGGTCGGCAAGATGGCGGTTTCCGATACGCTGCCGTCCGGTTTCACCTATGTGCCTGGCTCGGCTGTCTGGAGCAAC
>JAQGNK010000313.1 GCA_028291905.1 Polaromonas sp. | reverse complement strand
GCCGCCGCCCGAGCCGACTTCGCGCCGGCCTTTCTGCTCGGCGATCACCGTCACGCTCAGGCGCACCAGCGGGCGCACGTCGGCCGCCAGCGTGCCGTCAGCGCGGGCCACCATCACCACGTCGTATTCGCTGGCCAGGCCGGCCATGACCTGCACGATGCGCGGGTCCTTGGCCTTGGCGAGCTTTTCGACCTTGCCGAGCAGCTCGACCTTGGCAGTGCTGCCCAGCGTGGAGATCGGGTCGAGGTCGCGGTAGAGCGAGCGGCTGCTGGCAACCTTGCGGCTCGGCGTCTTGACACGCACCGACTGGCTGGCGGCCGAGATGCTGCGCACGGTGCGGGCGGCGTCCAGCAAAGAGGCTTCGGAAATATCGTCGGAGTAGGCAAAAGCGGTTTTCTCGCCGCTGACGGCCCGCACGCCGACGCCCTGGTCGATGTTGAAGGCGCCGGTCTTGACAATGCCCTCTTCCAGGCTCCAGCCTTCGCTGCGGGTGTACTGGAAATACAGGTCGGCGTCATCGACGCCGTGGGACGTGATTTCACCCAGGGCGCGGCGCAGGGCGGCCTCGTCCAGGCCGAACGGCGCGAGCAGCAGCTTCTGGGCAATCGCCAGCCGCGCAGAGGTGGAATCCTTGTTGGGCCGGGCCGGGGGGCGGCCCGACAGATTGGTTTGGCGGACGGCGGCGGCGGCGGAATTGAGTGAGGTCATCTAATGATTGTAGGCAGTGTCACCCGGCGGTGCTGGCAATAGAAATGATAACCAGCGCCTTAATAAAACTGGTCAAGGCAGCACCACAAGTGTGGAGGCGCCACTCCCGACCAGCAGAGGTAACAGAACTAGCTGCGCCGGGCCGCAGAGGCAGCGCAGTACGCAACCCGGCCGTCGTGGAAGCAGCCGCGTCATGCCAGCAGGGGCCGCGGAACCGGCTTCGCCGGGCCGCAGGCGCAGCAGCCCCCTCGGGGGGGCAGCGACCCGCGCAGCGGCGGAGCGTGGGGGCTAGGTCTGCACCAGCCGCCGCGCGTTGGCTATCGACATCAGCATGCCCAGGGCCAGCCCCAGCGTGACCATGGCGGTGCCGCCGTAGCTGATGAAGGGCAGCGGCACGCCGACCACCGGCAGGATGCCGCTGACCATGCCCATGTTGACGAAGGCATAGGTGAAGAAAATCATGGTCAGCGCGCCGCCCAGCAGGCGGGTGAACAGGCTGGGCGCGTTGATGGCGATGGCCAGGCCGCGAAAGATCAGGAACACAAAGCCGCTGATCAGCAGCAGGTTGCCGACCAGCCCGAACTCCTCGGAATAAGCGGCAAAGATGAAGTCGGTGGTGCGCTCGGGAATGAACTCCAGGTGGGTCTGGGTGCCGGCCATGAAGCCCTTGCCAAAGGTGCCGCCCGAGCCGATGGCGATCATGCCCTGGATGATGTGGAAACCCTTGCCCAACGGGTCGCGCGACGGGTCGAGCAGCGTGCAGATGCGCTGCTGCTGGTAGTCATGCAGCACCGGCCAGCGCATGCCGTCGGCGCACAGCTGCGGCTCGTACCAGACGACCAGGAAAATGCCCACGATGGCCAGCAGCACCGGCGGCAGGATCAGCTTCCAGCTCAGTCCGGCAAAGAAGATCACCGCCAGCCCGGCGGCCAGCACCAGCAGCGAGGTGCCCAGGTCGGGCTGCTTCATGATGAGGCCGACCGGCAACGCCAGCAGCAGCAGGGCGACGCCGAAATCGAGCGGCCGCAACTGGCCCTCGCGCTTCTGGAACCACCAGGCCAGCATCAGCGGCATGGCGATCTTCAGGATTTCGCTGGGCTGGATCACAACGCCCAGGTTGATCCAGCGCCGGGCGCCCTTCTTGGTGATGCCAAAGACCAGCACCGCGACCAGCAGCGTCACGCCCATCACATACAGCGGCACTGCGAACAGCATCAGCCGCTGCGGCGGAATCTGCGCCACCACGAACATGATGGCGCCGGCGATCAGCATGTTGCGGCCATGGTCGGCAAAGCGGGTGCCGTGGTCATAGCCCGACGAGTACATGATGAGCAGGCCAGCCGAGGCCAGCAGGAACACGGCAAAGGCGAGCAGCCCGTCAAAGCCCTGCAGCAGGGGCAGCGTTCGCTGGTACAGGGAGGGTTGTTCGAAAGAAGCAGCGGTCATGGGCGGGATTATCGCCAGCAGCGGTAGAACCGAGGTGCCCAAGGAAATCGCCAAGCCGCCAGATTGCTATTAAATAAATAGCTTCTTGCGCAGGCGCTGCATGGGCTGGAAGGCTATTTCCCTATAAATACGGCAAAACAGCGGTGCGGGCCATGCCGGCGCGGCCGAAAGCGCGCATACCATGGCGGCATGCCTGTCACCCATCTGCTCTATCTGCACGGTTTTCGCTCGTCGCCGCAATCGGCCAAGGCGAAGAAAATGGCCGCCCTGGTGGCTGCCGGCCATCCAGGCGTCGCCTGGTGGTGCCCGCAGTTGCCGCCCTCGCCGCAGGAGGCGATGGCGCTGCTGGCAAACGGTTTGGCGGGCTGGCCGGCCGATTCGATGGCGGTCATCGGCTCGTCGCTGGGCGGCTTCTATGCCACGGCGATGGCCGAGCGCCACGGCTGCAAGGCGGTGCTGCTGAACCCGGCGGTCGATCCGGCACGCGACTTGGCCAGCTACATTGGCGAGCAGACCGCCTGGCACGACCCGGACGCGCATTTTTTCTTCGAGGCCCGGTTTGTCGAGGAGCTGCGGGCGCTGCGGGCCGGCCCGCTGGCCAGGCCACAAAACTACCTGGCCATCATCGCCAAGGGCGACGAAGTGCTCGACTGGCGCGAAATGGCGGCGCGCTATGCCGGCGCCAGCATCCGCCTGCTCGAAGGCGGCGACCACGCCCTGAGCGACTTCGACGCGCACCTGCCGCTGATCCTCGATTTTCTGGATTTGCAGGCCCTGACCTGAAACAGGCGCCAGCCGATGACTGTCCGGCAAACCGCCTTGACTACACTAGCAGCCTGCCCCGTCGGGCCGATTGTTTAGGCTACCCAGGCAAAAGGATATTTCTGTGTTTGTATTGTTTGAAGAAACCGGCAAGTTCCTGGCCGGCCGGATCATGTCGGAGGCCGACAGCTCGCTGCAGGTCGAACTCGACTCGGGCAAGCGCGTCAAGGTCAAGGCCGCCAATGCGCTGCTGAAGTTTGAAAAGCCCGCGCCCGCCGCGCTGGTCGCCGCCGGCCAGAAGATGGTGCCAGAGATCGACCTGGACCTGGCCTGGGAGTTTGCCAGCGATGAAGAATTCGGCTTTGCCGACCTGGCGCGCGAGTATTTCAGCGCCGACGCCGCCAAGCCCGCTTCTGTCGAGCAGCAGGCCGCCGCCCTGTTTTGCCTGTACGACGCGCCGCATTATTTCCGCCGCGCCGGCAAGGGCCGCTTTCGCAAGGCACCGCCCGAAATCCTGCAGCAGGCGCTGGCGGCGATTGAAAAGAAAAAGCTGGTCGTCGCCCAGATTGCCGGCTGGGCCGAGGAGCTTGGCCAGGGCCAGTGCCCGGCGCCGATCCGCGAGCAGCTCTACAAGATCTTGTTCAAGCCCGACAAGAACAGCCCTGAATACAAGGCGGTCGTCGATGCCTCCCGCGCCACCCAGACCGCGCCGCTCGAACTGCTGCAAAAGGCCGGCGCGATTGCCTCGGCCTACCAGTTCCACTGGAAGCGCTTTTTGTTCGAGAACTTCCCTAAGGGCACGGCCTTTCCGGCCCTGCAGGCGCCGCCGGTCAGGGACGCGCTGCCGCTGGCCGCCGGCGTGCGGGCGTTTTCAATTGACGACTCCGGCACCACCGAAATCGACGATGCGCTGTCGGTGCAGGGCCTTGGCAGCGGCGCCATCACGCTGGGCATTCACATTGCCGCGCCGGGCCTGGCGGTGCTGCCGGGCAGCCCGATAGACGCGGTCGGCCGCGCCCGCATGTCCACCGTGTACATGCCCGGCTACAAGCTGACCATGCTGCCTGACGACGTGGTGCAGGCCTACACCCTGCAGGAGGGCCGCGACTGCCCTGCCCTGTCGCTCTACCTGACGCTGGATGAAACGACGCTGGAAGTCACCGGCAGCATGACCCGGCTGGAGCAGGTGCACATCGCCAGCAACCTGCGCCACGACACGCCCGACAACCCGTTCACCGACGCCTTTTTCGACCCTGCGCAGTCAGCGCAGTCAGCCGATGTGCCGTGGGCCGCCGAGATGACCTTTCTGCACCGCCTGGCCCGCCACCTGAAAACCCAGCGCGAAGTGGTGCGCGGCAAGCCCGAGAACTTCAACCGGCCCGACTACAACTTCAAGTTGGACAAACCAGCCGCCCAGGAGCCCCAGGGCGACGAGATCGTCAGCATCAGCGCCCGCCAGCGCGGCTCGCCGCTCGATTTGATCGTGGCCGAGGCGATGATCCTGGCCAACAGCACCTGGGGCCAGTGGCTGGCCGAGCACGGCGTGCCGGGCATCTACCGCAGCCAGGCCAGCATGGCGCCCGGCGTGAAGGTGCGCATGGGCACCAAGGCGCTGCCGCATGCCGGCATCGGCGTGAAAAGCTATGCCTGGTGCACCTCGCCGCTGCGCCGCTACACCGACCTGGTGAACCAGTGGCAGCTGATTGCCTGCGTCAAGCATGGCCGCACCGCCGCCCTGGCCGCGCCCTTCAAGCCCAAGGATGTGGATTTGTTCTCGGTGATTTCCTGCTTTGACGCGGCCTACAGCGCCTACAACGGCTTCCAATCCGGCATCGAGCGCTACTGGACGCTGAAGTACCTGCAGCAAAACAGCATCACCGAACTGACGGCCACCAGCTTCAAGGACCAGCTGGTGCGCGCCGACGAGCTGCCGCTGGTGCTGCCCGCCGTGGGCGCGCAAGGCTTGCCGCGCGGCGCCAGGGTGCGGGTCAAGCTCGGCGAAATTGACGAGATCACGCTCGACATCTGGGGCACCGTCATCGAGCGGCTGGACACTGCCGACGCAGCGGCCGCTGCGCTGCAAGCCGAGCCAGGCGACGATGGCGAGGAAGAGGACGTGGCGGCAGGGCCGATAGCGATTGCGGTGGACATCAGCGAGCCAGTGCCCGATGCCGAACCCATTCCCGCCGCCGCAGCCTGAAGCCAGGCCGTTGCGCCGCGCCTGGCTTGAGGGGGCTCAATCGGGCCGCCGCGCATGAAACCGCCCAGCACCCTGCAGATTGCCCTGGGCGTGTCGATTGCCGCGCATGCCGCGCTGCTGACGGTGCGGCTGGTCGATCCCGAACGCTTCAACCGGGTGTTCCAGGACACGCCGCTCGAAGTCATCCTGGTCAACTCGAAATCTGATG
>JAQGNK010000264.1 GCA_028291905.1 Polaromonas sp. | reverse complement strand
CGCATGACTGAAACCAGGTCGACGTGTCCATATTGCGGCGTAGGCTGCGGCGTCATCATCGAATCGCAAGGCGACCAGATCACCGGCGTGCGCGGCGACCCGGATCACCCAGCCAACTTCGGCCGACTCTGCACCAAGGGCTCGACCCTGCACCTGACGGCCTCCAGCGCGGTCACGCTGCAGACCCGGCTGCTGCAGCCGATGCGCCGCGAGCACCGGGGCGAAGCGCCTAAAAGGGTCAGCTGGGACGGCGCCCTTGATTTCGCCAGCGAAAGCTTTGCCCGGATCATCCAGGCGCACGGCCCCGACGCGGTGGGCTTCTACATCTCGGGCCAGCTGCTGACCGAGGACTACTACGTCTTCAACAAGCTGGCCAAGGGCCTGATCGGCACCAACAACATTGACTCTAACTCGCGGCTGTGCATGAGCAGCGCGGTCGCCGGCTACAAGCAGACGCTCGGCGCAGACGCGCCGCCAGCCAGCTACGACGACGTGAACCATGCTAAGTGCCTGTTCATCGTCGGCAGCAACACCGCCTTTGCCCATCCGATCCTGTTCCGCCGCATCGAGGACGCCAAGCTGGCCAACCCGGCGATGAAGATCATCTATGTCGATCCGCGCCGCACCGACACCGCCGAAATCGCCGACCTGTACCTGCCCCTGCAGCCCGGCACCGATGTCATGCTGTTCAACGGCATGCTGCACATCATGCTGTGGGAAGGCTGGATTGATACGGCCTACATCGCCGCCCACACCCAGGGCTTCGAGGCGCTGAAAGCCACGGTGCGCGACTGCACGCCCGACCTGGTGGCGCAGACCTGCGGCATCAAAAAAGAAGACCTGTTTGAAGCCGCCCGGCTGTTCGCCACGTCTGGCGCCACGCTCAGCCTGTACTGCCAGGGACTGAACCAGTCGAGCAGCGGCACCGCCAAGAATGCGGCGCTGATCAACCTGCACCTGGCCACCGCCCAGATCGGCAAGCCCGGCGCCGGGCCGTTCTCGCTTACCGGCCAGCCCAATGCCATGGGCGGGCGCGAGGTCGGCGGCATGGCCAACCTGCTCAGCGCCCACCGCGACCTGTCCAACCCTGCGCACCGGGCCGAAGTCGCCGCCTTCTGGGGCGTGGCCGATGTGCCCGAGAAGCCCGGCAAGACCGCCGTCGAGATGTTCCAGGCAGCGGCTGACGGCGAGATCAAGGCGCTGTGGATTGCCTGCACCAACCCGGCCCAGTCGATGCCCGACCAGGCTACCGTGCGCCGAGCCCTTGAGCGCGCCGAGCTGGTCATCGTGCAGGAAGCCTTTGCCACCACCGCCACCTGCGACTGGGCCGACCTGCTGCTGCCGGCCACCACCTGGGGCGAAAAAACCGGCACCGTGACCAACAGCGAACGCCGCATCAGCCGGGTACGGCCCGCCGTGGCGGCGCCGGGCGAGACGCGCCACGACTGGTCGATAGCGGTTGATTTTGGAAAGCGGCTGGAGCGCTTGCTCCCCGCCCCCGTTTTCCTCCCTCCCCCTCTGGGGGAGGGCTGGGGTGGGGGCAGCACGGACAACACAGCCAGTCAGCCCCCATCCCAGCCTTCCCCCAGAGGGGGAAGGAGCAACACCACAGACGCAACCAGCGCGGCCAGCCTGTTCAACTACCCGACCGCCGAATCGGTCTGGAACGAGCACCGCGAGCTGACGCGCGGCCGCGACCTGGACATCACCGGCATGAGCTATGCCCTGCTGGAGCAGGCGCCGCAGCAGTGGCCGCTGAAGGAAGGCGAAACCACGGGACAAGTCCGCCTCTACGAAGACGGCATTTTTCCCACCGCCAGCGGCAAGGCCAGCTTCGTCAACACGGTGTACAAACCCGTCGCCGAGCAGCGTGAATCGCGTTATCCGTTCTCGCTGACGACCGGCCGCCTGCGCGACCAGTGGCACGGCATGAGCCGCACCGGCACGCTGGGCCGGCTGTTCGGCCATGTGGCCGAGCCGTCCGTCCAGATGAACGCGCAGGACATGGCGCGGCGGCAGCTGCTGGACGGCGACCTGGTGCATGTCACCTCCAAACGCGGCTCCATCGTGGTGCCGGTGCAGGCGTCATCCGAAGTCGGCATGAGCCAGGCCTTCATCGCGATGCACTGGGGCAGCGAATACCTGGGCGGGCTGTCCAGCATCGGCCAGCCGTTGTCCGGCGTCAACGCCCTGACCACCTCGGCCTACTGCCCCAGCTCCAAGCAACCCGAACTCAAGCATGCCGCCGTCAAGATATTGAAAGCCGAGCTGCCCTGGTCGCTGCTGGCCATGGCCTGGCTGCCCGAGGGCGAGGCGCTGGCCGCCCGGGAGCAGCTCAAGCCCCTGATGAACGCCTTCCCTTTCACCAGCTGCGTGCCGTTTTCCAACAACAAGCCGCTGGCCGACCGCCAGGGCGAGCGCAGCGGCGTCTTGTTTCGCGCCAGCGCCCATGAAGCGCCGGCCGACGAGCTGCTGGCCACGCTGGAGCGCATCCTGGGCCTGAACGGCTCCTACATCCTGCGCTATGCCGACCGCAAGAAGGGCCAGCGCCGGACCGTGCGGCTGGCGCGCACCCATGAGCAGGCCGAGCTGACCGGCTTTGTGCTGGCCGGCGACACCAGCGCCCAGGCCTGGATCACCACCCTGCTCAGGGACGAGCTGCCGGCCCAGGCCTATGGCCGGCTGCTGCTGCTGCCGGGCGCCAAGCCGCCGGTCGC